>JAICVE010000319.1 GCA_025935475.1 Nitrospira sp.
CGTCCGCCAGCTGCAAACAGTGATCCTTATAGCCGTAGCCAGCCTGGGCGTTATTAGCGAGACCCCTGAAGGGGAATTGGGGGTTCCTCGTTCAGAGGCATCGTTGTTTTTGAGCACCCGTTGAAAGCGCTGTTAGGCCCGCTTCCTTGCAGCATCCACACTCCAGATGCCTGAGCCTTGGGTCGAGATGTACAAGAAGACGAAGCAGTACAGCGCGGCTAGCTCGCCCATATTCTGAATGGGCAGAAGGGCGTTCATGCCATGGCCCATCCAATAGGCGAACGCCATGAGCCCGCTGCAGAGAAACGCCGCCCATCCCGCAAAGAGCCCGATCATCACCAACGTGCCGCCGATCAGTTCTATCGGACCTGCGATCGCAATGACGAACGATGGAACTTGAGGTGGCGGAGGCGTGGGAATGCTCAACAGTTTTTGCGCCCCGTGCCAGAGAAAGAGAAAACCAGTCACCATTCTCATGAGCGCATACGTCTGAGCGGCATAGGGGCGCATGAACGTGGCCATCGAATCCTCCTTTGGAAGAGGTGGAATGCGGATGAAGCGCTGTGGCTTGCAGACTATGGAAGGCTACTGAGTTTGCTCGACGCTGTCAATGCAGTGTCCGGCCACCGTCCCGGAAAATCCGCCTCGCCACGCGCCGCCAGGTCGACACCTCGGACCCTTTAGGTCCTTTCTCTGATTTGCAATGGTGCTGCGTATGCGACAATGGCTGTGCCGTTGGGTAACGACGATTCGAGTTCTTGGAGTGCCTGTAAGGCCTCCCGTTTCAGGAACGCCGGTTGAAGGTAGCGGCATAACTGTGCGCGAAGTGGGACGCGAGCATCCTTACAGGTCTGATACAGAATGGAATGACAGCGATGAATGCTATCGAAGTGCCCCAGGGATGAGGACAATGGACCTTGTGGTACCAGCAAGGAGGAATAGTCGAGATGCGTGCACTTTGAAAGCACGCGAAGGAACGGATAGCCTTCGAATAGTTCGTTCATGACGGAATCACTCTGTTAGGAGAAAGCAAGACATTCTACTTTTTCGCGTGGCCGGGCTCTCTCGCGGCTCGCCTCCGGGAAATCGTTCCTGACACCGTTTCTTAGTCGAGTCCGTCGTCAGTATCGTTCACTCTTCCACGCCCACCCCGATGACGATGAGAACCGCATAGTCCTGCTTCGTGCAGCCCTCAACGGGAGGCATCACTCCCCCTGGAGCAACTGGAAACGCAGTCTTCTGAACGTTTGCCGGCGAGCACGAACCACCAACCGCGGCCGGTGTATAGCGCGCAGAGCGGCAGGCCAGGTGCGTCACGTCGTAGAGCGTCGCGCCTTTGTCGAGCTCCCAGCGGCTTTCGCCATTCCTCTCGGTGGGATGAATGGTCAGTACAGCCGTCACCTCGCGGCCGCCCGTGACCAGGTATTTGCCGGGAGGGAGCGGAAAGGTCGGCTGCTCCATGATCAAGCCGTGTTCCTCCAGCCACCAGTCCGTGCCATCGAATTTCCAGCGCGCGGGGGCGACGCCACCTGCCTCCTTCAACCGTGTAAAGCTGTTCAGCTGGACGCCTCGAGGACCCGGGTCCAGAGGCCACAGACCCCACGATTGTGCGCCGCTCCCGGAGGTCGCGCCTGGATCGCCCAACGCTGCGATGAACTGTGTCGATATGCGGTGGAACTTCGTTTGACCTCCGCCTGCCGCGTGGGCTTGGCTTCGATGCAGATTGAACGAGGGAAGCACGAACAAGCCGAGCAGAAAGAAAACCAGGAAGGGCAGAGAAAACGTAGAACGGGTGGAAGAAGCACCCTTTGTGTTTGTCATCTTGACTCCTCCGGCCCGTCACCGATATACGCTTGGTTCCACATCAGGGCATCACGCTTCACAGGGAGGCTAATCTTAGGCTGGACGGCGTCGATTCACAACAGGAGGGAGACGCCCAAGGAAAATGGAATTCTTCATTTCTATGTTCGGGGTGTACCGCCCTTTTCGTGTTCACTAGAGACCGATAACTTCCTCAGTGTGAAGCCCCTAAGATCAAACATCGGGTGGTATTTGGACCCAACGCCTTTTGTCCAAATTGCCTCTTGTCCCAATGAGCGGCAGGACATTTTGTCCCGACTAATGACAAAGTGTGTGGAATTGGCAAGCAGGGACGGGATTTGATCGGTTGCATGTCCTTGATTTGTGGATACGTTCTTCGATCTCCTCCCAGCCTTCAAACAGGGCCTGACGCTTGCACTATCCTCAACACTCAGGAGGACCCCATGAATAAATATCTACTATCCCCTATGGTATTGGTGCTGATCAGTCTGGTTTCAGGCTGTACGACCGAAAAGCATTATCCCGCCGCTCCACCTCAGACCGTTATTTATGAGGACAAGCCAGCTGCCGATACGCACTCGTCGGATACGCGGGAGGCCGCCCGTGAAGGGGCACGCGAGGGTGCCCGCGATACATACCGTTAGCATGGCGTCAATTGTAAGCTGGTTCTCGATACGTAGGTCGGGCAACTCTGGCGGTGAGCGGGCACGGCGGCGAGGAAGGAGCCGGCCCGCCACACGCCACGAATTTGTCCCTGCCACCGCACCGAGCGAAGGCCTTTAACGAGCGGGAACGCGAAAGAGATGGATGCTTTGATCCTTGTCTGAGCAACGCTCGGGCTGTCGTTTCTTTTTCCGGTCAGACACCGCAACTAGGGTGTCCGGGGCGAGCCAGGCAATTCCCTCAACGTTCCCGTAGCTCTTGCTAGGGAAGCGATAGACGGTCTCCGACCCTCGGACCACCGCACGGGCCTTTTCATCAATCCGAGCGACCCACAGCCGAGCGGAAGCCTGCGAGACGACCGCAAGCTGCCGGTAGCGATACGCGAGCGCAGCATAGTCCTCGAACTCCGCCTTTTGAGACAGTGAGATCCGGTGCGAAGCCTTCCATTCACCATCCCGGCTACGAACGAAGACCTCGATTCGACCCTTGCCCTTGTGACCCGCCTCGGAGAGGGCATACAGGTACTCCCGCCTGCCACGCCACATGTGAGCGAGACCCTCAAAGCCCTTGTTGGACTTTAACAGGGGGGAGGGAAGCCGAGTACAACGGATGAAGCGCCCGCCCTCATCATACTCGGCGACAAACCCGCGAAGCTGCCCATCGAAGTCCTCCACCGACTCGACGAGACAAAACACCCGGCGATAGCGGTGGTCAATGCAGACATCCTCGAATCCCGATCCGAGGCTTGGTGCGGGGAGGAGTGCGTTTCTCGGTTGGCGTTTGAGAGAAAGATCGATGCGCGCCACCTGATTGTGATTGTCGAATACCACCAGTGCGGTGCTCTCGTCGACCAGCGCGACTCCGCTCGCCTCAAGTCGGCTGCGCTTCGTCCTGCCCGGCAGCAGGCGGAAGAGCTTTTCCTCACGAATCAGTTCGAGTCTTCGGCTCACGAGTGCAACTATTGTAATTTTTATCGTGGGCTAAATCTATTGGCCATGTGAAACATAGTCCGGTGGGAAAGTCCGGTGGGAAAGGCGCCGGCCCGCCACGCGCCGCGCAATTCTCCTCTCCTTTGACCGTGACGTCTTGCCTCCCACCTTGATCTTACGGCATCGTATCTGCCATCGTTCGAGCCATGCGGGACAGACCGCTCGTGCTCTATCTTGTCGCGACCGTGTGTGGAGTTGGAGCGTTGATTGCCAACTCCGCATTGC
>JAICVE010000523.1 GCA_025935475.1 Nitrospira sp.
GCTAGCGGAATTAAATTCTGCAGCTTTGGCCAATGAGAGTAAGGCTCGTCCTGAAGGCTCGGCAGCTCCTAGCACCGGCCAAAAAGTTCTCGTTGTGCAGGAGGGGCCAGGCAAAGTCATTTTGTTTTCTGCCGAGGATCCATCGCGACGAAAGATCATAAAGGTCGGAGAAAAACCGCACGAGATCGAGTTGACGCCAGATGGTCGAACTGCTTTTGTCTCCAATTTTGGTCTTCTCGAAGTCAATCATCACGTCGGTACGCCGGGGACAACGATATCCGTACTAGATGTTGACCGCGGCGTTGAGCGCACGAGGTTTCGGCTTCCTGCCGGCGCGACTGCCCCGCATGGATTGAAATTACGGCCGCCGAAATATCGAGAATTGTTCGCCAACGCAGAAGCAGGCAACGAAGCGATGATTGTCTTCGATGCAAACTCGGGACGTGTGCTCCGGAGCTTTGTGCTGCCGCACGGTGTGCACAATTTTCTCTTCAATGCTGACGGCACGGCACTGTTCGCCTATACAACGACAAACGAAATTTTCCGAATCGATCCTGACCGCGGCACCGTGACTGCATCGGTCAAAGTTGGATCGCCGCGCGGTCTCGCTTGGACCGCAGACTACCGCCGCCTCATAGTCGGTGGAAAAAATGAACTGCTCATGTTGAATCCAGCAAAGTTATCCATCGATTCGCGGTTGGCTGATCTTGGCGTAGGACAATTGTTTTACCCGGCTGCGACTCCCGACGGGCGATGGATTTTTGCCCCGGCAGTTTTGGATGGGGTCGTCTTGGTCGTCGACGCAACGACCAGAACCGTAGCGCACCGCATCGAAACCGGCAGCCCACTCCAAGTCATTCCCGACGGAAAAAGAGCCTGGGTGTCGAATGTTCTTGTTCCTACAAGCATGTTGGGCCCTAATGCGACACCTCGAAATGGTGGAGTCGTTCTCCTTGACCTCACCACTTTCACAACGAATCCAATTTCTCAAATACCCGACGCCAATGGAATCGCTGTGACACCAGTTATCCCGTTAAGAGCTCGCTGATTCTGTAACTCTTTGACTTCAAGCAATGTTAAGGAAAGGTCTTCGATGAACGCGCGACAAGAATTCGATTACATCATAGTCGGGGCCGGTTCGGCCGGATGCGTAATTGCGGCGCGCCTTAGCCAGGATCCGAATGTCCGGGTGGCGCTGGTGGAGGCGGGAGGGCCAGACGACGCGCCCGAGATCAATATGCCCGTCGCCTTTCCGCAGTTGTTCAAGACCAAGTACGACTGGGACTTCGCGACCGAGCCGGAGCCGGCTCTGGGGGAGCGACGGATCTATCTGCCTCGCGGAAAAACACTCGGTGGTAGTTCCGCGATAAACGCCATGATCTACATCCGCGGAAACGCCGCCGATTTCGATAGCTGGTCGGAGGAGGGCGCACCGAGGTGGTCGTACAGTGAGATGCTGCCCTACTTCATCAGGTCAGAGTGCAATGAGCGGGGCGATCCACGTTATCACGGACATTCGGGGCCTCTGGCTGTGCAGGACAGCCGATCCATGCATCCGCTCGTGAATCACCTGATCGA
>JAICVE010000200.1 GCA_025935475.1 Nitrospira sp.
GCCCAAATTGGACAGGCCCTCCGAAGTCCTGCATGCCGTATTGCTGGCGCCCCAACAAGGCTAGACCTACCCCCACATCAATCGAAACCAAATTGTTCCAGCCGGTCAAGGCGACATCCGGTTGGACAGCGGCGATGAAGCCGGTCTCCCCAGCAGCGGAGAGAGCTCCCGCGCTGGTGATCAGTCTTGTCTCAACACTCCACGGACTTCGCCCCAGAGGCCATGACCAAGGAAGTCTGAGCGTGGCAGCGACGTCGACAAGATTAAAAGTTTCTGTTTGTCGCTTCCCTAAAAGAGGTTCATTCAGACTGAACCCGTAGCGTGGGCCGATGTTCAAAAGAGTCACATCACCTGCGAGGCTGTGTTCCGAGATGAGGATGGATAGTCCGAGAAGGGCAAATGTGAGGGAGCAGGCCTGAATGGCGAATTGAGCCCCGTACCGGTCGTGTGTTGGGCGGGTGGTTTTCTTCACTCAATCGAGGTTACACGTAATCGATCTGATCAAATAGGAAATTGCAGATTCGCAGATCCTTTTCTTTTCCGTTACCCGATTGAAATTAACGCCCCGTTGATTTGGCTGGCGGCCTCCGAAGCGAGGAACGTCAACGTGTGTGCGATGGAATCGGGCCGAGCCCATTTTGATGGATCGGCGGCGGGCATCGCTCGTCTATTGGCAGGCGTATCGATCGTGCTCGGCAAGACAGCATTCACTGTTACGCCTGAACCCTCCAGCTCTGACGACAGCGTGCGGATCAATCCAATCAGGCCTGCCTTCGAGACAATGTACGCTGCCGCTCCCGCAAATGGTTCAAGCGCTGCTCGGGCGGCCACGTGCACAATGCGTCCCTGACCGTGTTGCAGCATGAAAGGCAACACGGCCTGTGAGAGCAGAAAGGCCGAGGTCAGATTCATGGTTAACATCCGCTGCCAGAGTGAGACGTCCGTTTCGACGAGGCGACCTGTCGCGAAGCCACCGACGAGATTGATCAGCGCATCGAGCCGGCCTGAGGTTCGAACCACTTCATCCACGAGGTTCCGGACTTGTGTGTGGTCGGTGAAGTCGGCCTTGAGCGCAGTGATTCCAGGCATCTGAATAGGAGTACGATCTCCTAAGATGACCGAGGCCCCCGTGGAGACGAACGCCGGAACGACCGTCTGTCCCAGTGCGCCGGCCCCGCCGGTAATCAGGACGACTTTCCCCTTCATGTCCATGCTTGCCTTGATCTAGGCCGAAGCAAAGTTGTCATCGCAGTGTGAATGAAACCCTTGCGGTTACCTCGCGTCCTTCTCGTTCAGTTTTGAGGGGAAGTATATGCCGGGGGTGGAGCAAGAAATACTGTCAGAATTGACAGGCAAACCTACACAACTGCCCCCTAGACGCCACGAAATAGTTTTTATGGGAACAGCCGGGGGTAAGGGAGTGGCTCAGCCACCGGCGAACACCGGACGGAAGCCTGCGTTGGTCAGGATGCGTGCGACAGTATCACGATGATCTCCTTGAATCTCGATCCGGCCTTCCTTCACGGTGCCTCCGGCGCCACATGCTTTTTGCAGTTCTTTCGCCAGCCGCTCTTTCTCTGCCTGACTAATACCAACGAATCCTGTGACAACTGTCACCGTCTTCCCACCCCGGTGCGCGGTCGAACGAATGATGTCTACCCGTCCACGATTCCTTTTTGGTGCGGTCTTATCAGCTACATCGACAGCAGGTGAGTTCGTTGGCATCGACGGCAGTGGGACATCTGTGAGCGCAGCGAACGGACTCTTCCATGCAAACGTCTCATCGCTCGTGGACATGTGTTTCTTTTCTTTCATGCGCTGTGTACGCAGGGTCGGAAGGTTATCTCACACTAGGATATCGCATATGCAGTCGGGGAACCAGCCCGCCATGCGAGCGAGGCAAAAGATCCGCCTGCTTACGACAAAGCGTGACCTGTGACATGCTGAAGGGCGCTCATCGGACCGAATCTCCGCAGCGTAGCGAGTTGCTGTCTGTCCTTCACGAGGAACATTCCGACAAACCCCAAGGCATCGACCAAGATGTTCTGGAAGCATGCATGCGCTCGTGGCACAACCAACATCCACTTTCGAGTCATGAGAAGGTTGTATGGAGCGGTCAGCCCATGACTGCCCGAGGTGGCGTCAACGGAGAGGCCGGCCGCGTGAAGGACCTTGCGGTAGCTAGCATGCAGGGAAGCCCCACTGTCCTTTTCCGGATTGGTCCAGTCATGATCCATTGCGGCGTAGGCGTGGCGGAACGGCAGGCGAGGTACGATCATGCGGTCTGTCTGAGCGAAGCGTAAGAGTGGCTCGATGGGCAGTGGAGTGATCGTCGCGTCAAGCGGCAGCAAGTGCAGCTGTTTGTGCGGTTGGTTGGCTCCAGCCTCGTGTCCCGCGTTGTAGAAGCAGAGTGCGTCGATTTCCGTGAGGCCGATGAGGAGGGCCTCGCAGTCCTTTTGCGTGAGTTGACATCGCTGATCTTCGAACGACCTCGTCGCGATCAGCAGATGGTGTTCTACGGCACTCGATTTGTTGATCAAGGCGATGTGGGTTGCCGAAAGTGGTGCCAGGAGGAGATCAGCATCATGCAAAAACGGATCGGGATGTGATCGAGCGGCTTTATCGAGCTCTTCTGTGCCCGAGGTTTCCAAAACACGCACTTGGAACGGGACACCGTCCTGCTCGATCACTTCTGTCGTGCTCGGCAGGAGTTCTAGAGTGCCACACCGGCGGGCATTGGCCGTCCGTTCCAATAGGATGGCTTGCAAGGTGCCGGGTGTCAGCTGTGGGTCCTGATCAGCCATAAGAAGATCGTACGCGAAGGCTAAGGCGGAGGAAAGACGCAAGGCTTAAACTGGCGTACGCAAAGCCGAATTCCGCTGAGCCAGGTTGGGAGCAATTGTCCTTACCGTGGCAGCGAGGTTCTTTTGATCTGCTATTCTTATTCGTAGGTGAGATCGTTCGAAGGGAGGGCCATTTATCATGACACGGTTCATCGGGTGCATCGTGGCGTTGACGCTGCTCCATGTTGCGGAGGTACAGGCTCAGGGCTATCTCGATGGTCTTATGAATCGAGCCACCGAAAGCGCCAAGCGCAAAGCGCAGGATCGAGTCAATCAGAACATCGACCAATCCATTGACAAGGCGATCAAGAAAACCGAAGACACGGTCAAATGTGTCGCAACGGACCAAGCGTGCCTCAAACGAGCAAAAGAGGAGGGGAGACAGGTCGAGATGGTTGAAAAGCCGGCCACCAATGACACCATGAAATGTCTCCTTACAGATACCGGTTGTATGAAGCAGGCCAAGGCACAACGCAAGAAGGTCGAGATTGTCGAAGAACATCAACTAGACACGCTGCGTTGTTCAACGACTGATACCGATTGTCTCACACGAGCAAAGGCAACAGGGAAGAAGGTCGATATCATCGACTAAACGGGGCTGTGCGACTACCTTCGTGTCCTCTTCACCTCGCCAAATCCAGCATGTCCCCGGTGCTATGTCGGACGACAGCGTACTAGGCGACACCAGCGGCCACTCGGGCGCGAATCTGCAAAAAGTCTTGATGCACGGGAATTTGGTAGCCGCCTTGAGAAGAGACGAAGTGAGCCTGGAGATAGTCTTCCACTTCCTGCCTGGTAGGTGCGTCCTTAATGTCCAACAGATTGAGCATGAATTCCGCCACGGCATAGGTCTTGGCCAGGTCGGGTGTTACCACGTTGGCGGGATCGAGTGTCGTCACGACCTCGTACCGATCCCCGTGTTTCACGCGAAAGAGATCGGCGGTTCGGCGCAGTTCGAACCGGTGTCCGAAGAAATGATGGACCATGTTCATGCATCCGCTTTCGCGGTGCTGGAGGACGACGATAGTCACGCCGGTTGGCGACATCCATGAGACGAGGCGCTCAAGATGCGCGAGCCAGTCCGCGGCCGGTATGTAATAGAGCGTATGGGAGCAGAGGACCAGATCGCCCTGCGCAGCAGGTTGGGCTGTCATGATCGGCTGGCCGATTGCCTCGGCGACGGGAACTGCCCGTTGCAACTGCGTCAGTAAATAGACATTCGGTTCAATCGCAATAGTGCGCTCAAAGGCATCAGCGAAGGTCCGAGTGACCTCGCCATTGCCTGCGCCGGCATCGATAAAGACCTTGCGCGCCGGTAAACCGTCCACGACTTGCTGAAGCCAGCGTCTGGCATTTCGCTTTTGGTCTGTATGGTCTAGGAAGATTTGAAAGGCCTGCTTGTACGCCTCGCCTTGAGAGTCGAAAATGCGCACGCGCTCCTGGTCAATCATGCATGGATCTCCATAGTGGTGGAGAGAAGCCAAGGGATTCTACGTTTTTAGACCGTGCGAGTAAATGCCCTGCTTCTCTTCGCAGTTGACGGCCCGCATCGAAGAGCTAGACTTAAGGCTAGACACGGTGAAGATGATGAATGACGAGAATGTTCGGCTGCTGCTCGCCGCTCTGAAAGAAATTAGCGACAATCAACAACTACAGTTGGCACTTCAGCGTGAGCAATGTTCGTTGGTTCAGAGGCAAGCCGAACGTCACGAGATGATTCAAGATCGGGCCGAAAACATCCAAGCCAAGAGCGCGCAGATCATGGCAGTGGCACGCAGAACCCTCTTCGTGATTCTTCCGATCGTGACTTTGTTAATCCTCTACGTGTCCTGGCTCCTCTTCCGCTACTGAGAACCTCGATTGGGCCTTCTCTTTTTCGTACAAATCCTCTCACGTTTTCCCTAGTTTATTGAGATGAGACCCTGAAAAGCGGCGGTAAAGACGTATGCGTTCTTTACTTTCAAATCAAAGCCCTAAAAAATGGACAGCAAAGGATGGCAAAAATGGGTGTACAGCAGGAGATCCATTTTGAATCAGGTCTTCTCACTGTCGATGCAAGGGGGGAGTTCTCGCTGGAAGAGGCGAAACTGGCCTTCCTAGAATTGCTGGCGGCTGTTGCCCAATACCACGCCGAGAAGGTACTCTTCGATGGTCGGAACCTGAAGGGAAAACCCGAACATATCGAACGATTCTACTATGGCTATTTCGCGGCCATAGAAACTATGAAGCTGATAGCGGAATACCCAATGCGCCGTGCTCCACGGTTTGCATATCTCATCAATGCGCCCCTTCGTGACCCGCGAAGGTATGGGGAGACCGTAGCAGTGAATCTTGGGATGACTGTCAAGACCTTTGAGACTCCAGAAGAGGCTTTGGAATGGCTTGAACACACTCCTCCCAACAAGAAGCGGGATGCAGACGACATGTGAACACTTCAGCTCATTCCAGCCAACGAGGAATTATATCATTCGGCCCGCCACCACCCCGCTGCCAAACCGGGGTCCCCCTCTCGCAGAAAAAGTTGCCCGTCCACTTGTTCTGCCTCTCCACGGTGTTTCAAGTAATTCGAATCCGGCGCGTGATCTGCCCATTGCTCTCCCAGTAGGTGCGCTTCTTCGCTATGACGGGATCACTCATGGCTGGTTGTATCTGCCCGTCTCTGTCGATGGCCCGCGAAGTGATGGCGTGCTCGCCCGCCGCGGCATTCTCCCAATCCAAGTGCCAGAACTTCCACGCGAACTCCTGTTCCTGTCCACGATCAATGGTGGCCGCGCGCCATGGTCCGTCATCGATGCGAACATCCACACGTTGGATTGGCCTGCCCCAGGCCGCACCATAAATTCGATGCATTCCGTCCTTTTTGGTGACCTTTACCGTGACGGATTTCAGTAAGGCCGGCCCGACCGTCTTTTGCGTCCACACTACTGTCCCATTTTCGCGCGGCTCTTCACGAATCGTGACATAGTCCTTGGCCATGAA
>JAICVE010000047.1 GCA_025935475.1 Nitrospira sp.
CCCACCTATTGGATCGCGCGTTGTTTGATTCGAGTGAAGTGGATCGGCCTGGTGAATCTTGTGGCGGGCCGGACCATTGTCCCTGAGTTGATACAGGACGAGGCGACCGCCGAACGGCTGTGGCAGGAAGCGCGGCGTCTCTTGACCGATCGCCAGGCCTATCAGGATATGAAAGACGGATTGCGCCAGGTTCGGGAATCGCTCGGTGAACCGGGCGCCTCACATCGTGCCGCTCAGGTGATACTCGAAGCATGTCGAGCCTAGACCGGTTCATACGACTGGTTCGATATCTCAAGCCCTATCGATTTCGATTGGGTGCGGCCTTTGTGTGTTCGGCGCTGGTCGCCGCACTGTCGGGAGCCTACGCCTGGCTGGTGAAGCCGGTCCTCGATGAAATTTTTATCAACAAAAATGAAACCCTGCTGCTCGTCCTTCCGCTGGCGCTCTTTGCGGTGTCCGTGCTGAAGAGCGGATTCAGCTATGGCCAAAACTACTTGATGAATTATGTCGGCAACCAGGTGATCACCGACATCCGGCAGGAACTGTTCGGGAAATTGGTGCGGTTGCCGGTGCAGTATCATGACGCCAATACGTCCGGCCGATTGGTGTCCCGCGTGATCAACGATGTCACCTTAATGGCCAACGCGATTGCCGGCGTCCTGAAGGACGTCTTTCAACAGGGCCTGACGTTCCTGGCGATGCTGGGCGTCATTTTTTATCAGAATTGGAAGCTGGGCGGCATGTCGATTATCGTGATCCCGCTCGCCGTCGTCACCATGACGCGGATGGGCAAACGGCTGCGCGCCCTCGGGAAAAGCGGTCAGGAGCAGATGGGGGACATGGCCTCGACACTCCAAGAAACCCTCTCCGGCATCCGCATGGTGAAGGCGTATGGTCGGGAAGAGGCTGAAGCGGAGCGTTTCAAGGAAAGCAACAAGGCTTTCCTCAGCACCACGATGAAGGCGATTCAGGTGTCCTCGCTGGGGTCTTCGCATATCGAGGTCATCGGCGTCGTCGGCGTGGCGGTGATCATCTGGTACGGCGGCTCTCTTGTGATCAGCGGAGACATGACGCCGGGGGCGTTTTTTTCGTTCCTCGCGGCGATGTTCATGGTGTTTACGCCGCTTCGCCGGCTCTCCGGCTCGAACAATACCATTCAACAGGCGTTGGCAGCGGCCGAGCGGGTCTTCAGTGTGATCGATCTCGAAACCGAACAGGAAACGGATCGGGGGCAGGTCGTCATGCCGCCCATTGCGCGATCCGTCGTGTACCAGGACGTCACGTTTCTCTACGAAGGTCAGACGGTCCCCGCCTTGTCCGACGTTGATCTCGTGATTCAAGCGGGCGAGATGGTGGCAGTCGTCGGAAGCAGCGGAAGCGGAAAGACGACGCTGGCAAACCTGCTCCCCCGATTCTATACGCCGACGGCGGGGTCCGTCTTGATCGACGGGGTCGATATTCAATCCTTCACGCTGGCCTCGTTGCGGGCTCACATCGGCATCGTGTCTCAGGAGGTGGTCCTGTTCGACGACAGCGTCTTCAACAACATCGCCTTCGGACGGCAGCATGCGACGGAGGAGGACGTCGTGCAAGCGGCCAAACTGGCCTATGCGCACGAGTTCATCGAGCGACTGCCTCAGGGGTATGCCAGCATGGTTGGCGAAAAGGGCATCAAGTTGTCGGGCGGAGAGCGGCAACGGCTAGCAATCGCGCGGGCGATTCTTCGCGATCCTCCCTTGCTCATTTTGGATGAGGCGACCTCCGCGCTTGATACCGAGTCTGAACGCGTCGTGCAGCTGGCGTTGAGCAATCTTATGGCGCATCGGACAACGCTGGTCATCGCGCATCGTTTGTCGACCGTTCAACGGGCCGACCGGATCGTCGTATTAGACCGCGGCACGATTGTCGAAATGGGAACCCATGACGAGCTCTTGCTGCGGGGCGGTCAATACAAGCGGCTCCATGCCCTCCAGTTCCAGGATATGCCGAATGGCTAACCGGCTCTTGAAACCGCTGGAGCGCTGGGTGAAGCTCGCGGTGCTCCCGCCGGCCGGTGCCGCGATGATCCGCCTGCTGGGCCGCTCGATGCAGATCGACACACGTGGCCAGGAGCATGTGGACCGGCTGTACCAGGAAGGCAAACGTGTGATTATCGCCTTCTGGCATGCCCGTCAGTTCATGATGCCCCTGACCTATCGCGGCACGCTCGCGCATATCCTCATCAGCCAGCACCATGACGGCGAGATCATCGCGCGCATCGTCGAGCGGTTCGGGTTTCGGGCGGTTCGCGGGTCGAGCACGAGAGGTGGTGTCGAGGCCCTGCGCGAATTGATCCGACTTGGCCGTTCCGGAGTGGATCTCGTCGTGACGCCGGATGGGCCGAACGGACCGCGGCAGGTCGCCAAAATGGGCGTGATTCAGCTCGCGCGAGCCTCCAGGCTGCCGATCATCCCCCTGGCGTTCGGCTGCTCAAAAAAAAACTCTTCGCGAGTTGGGACCGCTTCATGGTGCCGTATCCATGGTCTCGCGGTCTCTTCCTCTGGGGACCACCCTTGTGGGTCCCGCCGGAGGGCGATGCGGCGGAATTGGAAGCCAAACGCCTGGAACTCGAAGCGCTCTTAAATGCCCTGACGGCTCAGGCTGACGAGGCCGTGTCCCGTAGCTCGTCGCTCGGCTGATCAGTTCGGCTATTATTCGATCGTCACATCAAATGTGGAACGTCTTCTACAATGGGCTGTTGCTGATCGCATCCCCAGCGATCCTTGTCTTGCTCTTGGCCAAACCGCGTTGCCGGCGAGGATTACCGCAACGGTTCGGATTCACCACGCCGCGCATCTCGCCGGATCATCGACCGCTCATCTGGATGCATGCGGTCTCGCTGGGGGAAGTAGTGGCCATCACGCCGTTGGTTCGCGAACTCCATCGGCGGCATCCCGACCATCGGTTTGCGGTCTCCACGGCCACCGAGACCGGACATGAGGCCGTTGAGCAACTGCTGGCAGGCATTGCGGAGCATCTGTATGCTCCGCTGGATTTTCCCTGGGCGGTCTCGCGCACGATCGACCGGCTGCGGCCGGCGCTGTACGTGTTTATTGAAACCGAGCTGTGGCCAAATCTTCTTGGGCAACTGGCCCGTCGAGGCGTTCCGGCGGTCATGGTCAATGGCCGACTGTCAACGAAGTCTTACGCACGTCAGCGACGAGCGCCTGTCCGGTGGCTGTACGAGAGCATGGTGCGCTCGCTGCGGTTGTGCCTGATGCAGTCCGATCGCGACGCGGAACGGATCATTGCACTCGGGGCGGATCCGCGGTCGGTACATCGCACAGGCAACATCAAATTCGATCAACCTCTGCCGGCTCCTTCCGAGCGGAAGGTCACGAGGATGGAGCTGGGGCTGGCCCCGGAGGCTCCGCTGCTGGTCGCCGGCAGCACGCATGGGGTCGAGGAAGAACTGCTGGTGGATGCCTATCGCGCACTCCTGGTCCGGCACCCCTCTGCGCAGTTGCTGCTTGCTCCACGCCACATCGAACGGGCGGATGCGGTGGAAGCGATGGTGCGCGGTCGCGGCTTGGCGGTGCGGCGGCGAAGCCGGGTCCCTCAATCGGATGGGACTGGAGGGTCCAGACCACAGGTAATCATTCTCGATTCGCGCGGAGAGTTGGCATCCGTGTATCGAGAGGCGACTGTCGCCTTCGTCGGAGGGACGCTTGTTCCCATCGGTGGTCACAATTTATTGGAGCCGGCCTTTTGGGCCAAACCGGTCCTCTTCGGCCCCTATACCGACCATTGTGTGGAGATCGCCAATCTCCTGGTGCAGGCAGACGGCGGACGCCGGGTGGGCACGGCCGAGGAACTGTCTGCGCAGCTCGTGCGGCTGTTTGATCATCCTGAAGAACGCGTCCGTATGGGGCAAGCGGCTCACTCGATGGTGCAGCAGAACCAGGGAGCGCTTCAGGCGACGATCGACGCCATCGATCATCAATTGACCTCCGCCGACGCCGGCCGCTTCTCGTCATGTTCGCCCGGTTCGTTTCCGCTCATGGCAGGACGATAACGACACGGTGCTCACTCCCGGACAGAGACCGATGTGGTGGCTTTCCTGGGCGGCAGCGCCCTACGAGATGGCGACACGGTTGCGCGCCTATGGGTATGAGCACGGGTGGTTTGCGCGAAGACATCTTCCGGTGCCCGTGATCAGCATCGGCAACCTCACCGTCGGCGGAACGGGAAAGACGCCGTTGGTGATTCAGATCACCGAATGGTTGCTGGAGGCAGGAAGACGGGTGGCCGTACTCAGCCGCGGCTATCGACGAACCAGCCGCGAGCCGCTGCTGCTCGTGTCGGACGGCGCAAGGATCGTCGCGACCGCGGAGGAAGCCGGTGACGAGCCCTTCCTCATCGCGCAGCGGTGCCCTCGGGCCGTCGTGGCGGTCGGAGTGGACCGATACCGGCTCGGTCGGCATGTCCTCGAGACCTGTGGCGTCGACTGCATCGTCCTCGACGATGGCTTCCAGCACCTTGGTGTCCATCGGGACGTGAATCTCTTACTGGTCGATGCCACGGACGCCGAGGGGTTGAAGCGGCTGTTGCCGGCCGGGCGATTGCGGGAGCCGATCAGTGCCGCGAAACGCGCGACGGGGGTGATCGTCACGAGAGCCGAAAATCCGGCTCATGTCGATGTTATCCTGAAACAGCTGCGCTCCGCCGTTGATCCGTTGCCGACGACGGCGCAGGTGGTGTTCCGAACGGCGCAGTTGGTTTCGGTGGCGACAGGAGGTCATCGGTCCAGCGAGTGGTGTAAGGGAACGCGAGCGCTCCTGGTGAGCGGCGTGGGACATGCCGCGTCGTTTCGGAACACGGCAGAAGAGCTGGGCGTCAGCGTGCTCGACGAGGTGGCGTATCCGGACCATTACCCCTACAGTGTGGACGATGTCCGAACGCTCCGGGAACGCGCGATCGAGCGTCAGGCGGAAGTCGTGCTCACCACGGAAAAAGACGCCGCGAAGATACGACCGTATCTGGCGCCTGACGATGGCACCTGGTGGGCCGCGAGACTTCGCGTGGAGTGGCGCGCGGGGGAACCTGCGATCCGCAAGATGATTCTGGACGTGCCGCTGACAACAGGCAGGAGAGTCGATGGCTAGGGGACGAGTGCAGCACATCCTGGTTCGTGGACCGAACTGGCTCGGTGATGCGGTGATGTGCGAGCCGTCGCTGCGAGGTCTGCGGCGATTGTTTCCGCAGGCCTCGATGACGCTGCTGGTGAAACCCTCTGTTGCGGGATTATTTGAGTCACACCCGGCCGTCGATCGGATCTTCCTCTATGACGACAAAGGCCGTCACGCAGGACTGGCGGGGAAATGGCGATTGGCCGGTGATCTGCGCCAACAGAGATTCGATTTGGCGGTCTTGTTCCAAAATGCGTTCGAAGCCGCGCTGCTGACCACGCTCGCGGGCATCCGGTGCCGGTATGGATACGCCACGGACGGCAGGAGCTTCCTATTGTCGGAACCGGTGGCGACCCACGATCGTCGTACGCCTATTCATCAGATTGAGTATTACTGGGACATGCTCAAACCGCTGGGACTCACGGGACTTCCAGGCCAGCCAGAATTGTTCGTCTCGCTCGGCGAGGAGCGCTCGATGGCGGAACGATTGAATCGCGCGGGCATCACGACGTCCGATGTCGTGATCGGTATCAATCCGGGCTCGACCTATGGTGGGGCAAAACGATGGCTGCCTGACCGCTTCGCCGATTCAACCCAACGTTTGTGCCGTACGCTCAGCGACGCGGGCCGGAAGCCGGCCGTAGTGGTGATCGGCGCCAAAGGGGAAGAGCCGCTGGGGCGGGAGATCGCCTCGCGTCTGTCCGCGCCTTCTGTGGTGCTCTCGGGTGCGACCACCATCCGAGAGTTGATGGCGGTGATTAAGCGGTGTGCCGCGCTCATCACCAATGACACGGGGCCGATGCACATTGCCTCGGCCCTGGGGGTACCGGTGGTGGGGATTTTTGGTCCGACGGATTGGCGAACGACGTCACCGTCCGGTACCGAGCATGCGCTCCTCAGGCATCCTGTCGACTGTGCGCCCTGCATGCTGAGAGAATGCCCGATCGACCACCGCTGCATGACCGGCGTGACCGTGGACGAGGTCTATCAGGCCGGACTGTCGATCCTGTCTCGCCGCTCGGGTCTCTCCTGTGACCACAGGCATGACCCGGCGCAGAGAGCTACGGTGGACCCCACGCGCGTGCTTGACGGGTACACGATTTTCTTGGATCGCGACGGGACCCTCAACGAAGATCCGGGCTTCCTGAGGTCCGCCTCCGATTTGAAATTGCTCCCGGGGGTGGCCACGGCCCTGGCACGCCTCAAGTCTGCCGGCGCTCGGTTGGTGGTGGTCACGAACCAATCCGGCGTCGGAAGAGGCCTTCTCACCCTCAGGGATCTGGAAGCCATCCATGCCCGGTTGGAGGGCCTATTGGAACAGAGTGATGCTGCGCTCGATGCCATCTATTTTTGCCCCCACCACCCCGACGACGGCTGTCGTTGCCGCAAACCGGCGACCGGCATGGTGGATCGGGCCGTGTCCGAATTGCAGGCGGATCTGCGGAGAGCCTATGTGGTTGGCGATCATGCCAATGATATCCAACTGGCGAAGGCGGTGGGCGTGAAGTCGATTCTGGTCACGAGCGGTCAGGTCGACCAACAGGCGTTGACGATGTTAGGGGCCGCCGGAGCCATTCCCGACATGGTCGTTCAGTCGATGGCAGAGGCGGCCGAGTGGATTCTCGCAGATGCCGCCGCGCAAGCAGCACAGTGCAAGTCAGTCTCGACGAGCGAACGCTAAACAGGCCCAGGGAGCGCATTGTCGGTCCCTTGTGATAGGCAATGAATATCCTCTTAGTTAGGCCCGACGGCATCGGCGATGAGATTTTGTGCCTGCCTGTTGCGACGGCGTTGCGTCAACTGAAGCCGCAGGCCCGAGTGATATTCTTGTCCAGCCAGTACGCGGCTCCCGTGCTCGAACATCATCAGGACGTGGATGACATTTGGACTCTGTCGGGATGTGAGTCGCTACGCGACTTGGTTAGACTTTTTCAGCGAGGAGTGGATGCGGCGATTTTTCTCAAGCCGTTTCGGCGCCTGATGTTGGCTGCCTGGCTGGCCCGAGTTCCTATTCGAGTCGCCACCGGCTATCGATGGTATAGTGTTCTGGCGAATCGCCGGATCTACGAACACCGAAGCGATTTTTCAAAGCATGAGACTGCCTACAACGTCGGGATGTTGAAGGGCTTGGGGCTGAATCCACCTGCGCCCGTCCCACCCAAGCTGGTGATCACGGAAGAGGAACGGCGGACTGCCGGCGATCGCTTGCGGGCGGTGCCCGCGCCGCGCGTGGTGCTCCATCCCGGCGGCTTCGCGGCCAGACGATGGCGAACAGAACAGTATTGGAAGCTCGCCGAAACCCTACGAGGCTTCGGGTTCGGTATCGTGTTCACCGGTAGCGCTTCGGAGGAGGAGCATTTCTTTCGAGTGCTGTCAGTCAAGCCGCCGCTTCCGAAGGGAATCATTAGCCTCATGGGCGCGACATTACGGGAATCAATGGCCGTCATCGCGGAAAGCAATGCCGTGGTGTCCGGCGCCACAGGACCCGCACACATCGCCGCAGCGTGCGGGGTGCCGAATATCAGCCTCTTTGATCCTCGTCGCAACAACCTGCCGGCGCGATGGCAACCGTTAGGTACAGGTGTCGTCTTGCGCCCAGAAGTCCCGACTTGCGAAAAATGTATCTATGAAGCCTGTCCTTATTGGGATTGCCTGGACCGGATCACCGTCGATACCGTCGTTCAGCACGTGAGGGAGGTGACATCGCGATCGTTTCCGCTGAGAGTCGTGCATGTGTAGAAACCTCTTTCCTCCCCATCGGCGACAACAATGCGCTGAGGGAGGCAGGAGACACCGCCAATTCTTGCGCAGCCAGACCGGCCGCCGATCCGATTTCGATCTGAACGAACCGGCCGTCGCCCTCGATGCGGCGAATCTCGCGATCGCAGATCGATACCGCCGCCTGCTCGCGCTGTATAGGACCGTGGTTCATCAAAACGCGATCTGGTCATGGAAGGAATTCGGGTCCAAGCGATGACCGGCAGCTCCCTCCCCATATCCGTTTACGTGATTGCCTATAACGACGAATCGAACATGCGCGCCTGCCTGGCCTCGATCGCGGGGTGGGCCGCGGAACTGATCGTCGTCGACTCACACAGTACCGACCGGACGGCGGCCATCGCTGCCGAGTTTACGGCGAAAGTGTATCAGGTAGGTTTCGCAGGCTTCGGCGCGCTCCGTAACCAGGCGTTGGCCTACTGTTCCCAAGAATGGATCTTTAGCCTCGATACGGACGAACGGATGACCCCAGCCCTGCAGGAAGAAATCCGCCATGTGCTCAAACAGCCGACTGCGGCCGACGCCTATTTCGTCCCGCGCAAGAATTTTTTTCTAGGGCGCTGGATCAAGCATTGCGGCTGGTATCCCGATTACCGTCAGCCGCAGCTCTTTCGAAAGGGAAGGTTGCGCTATCGTCAGGAGCTCGTGCATGAAAGCTTTGATTGTGACGGGCCGATTGGATACCTCTCGCAACCGGCGCTACAATATCCCTTCAGGGACATCGACCATTACATCGCCAAACAGGACCGATACTCCGATCTGATGGCGAGGCGTATGGTGGAGGAGGCGCGCCGGTTCAGGGCCCATCAATTGGTGACGCACCCGATGGGGGCGTTTCTCAAGATGTACGGCTTGAGGCGCGGGTTTCTCGATGGGATGCCGGGGTTGATTCTTTCCGGCCTCTATGGCTATTACACGTTCATGAAGTACGCCAAGTTCTGGGAACTGACAAGATAATGAACCCAGTGAGTGCGCAATCCATGACCATGAGCCGCGGTGAAGGCGGATGACCGTCAGCGGGTTCACTTTCTGCCGCAATGCGGTGAAATACGATTATCCCGTGGTGGAGTCGGTCAAGTCCGCGCTGCCCTTGTGCGACGAATTCATCGTGAACGTCGGCCGGTGCGAGGACGGGACGTTGGAGCTGATTCGATCGATTCGTGATCCCAGAATCAAAATCGTCGAATCGGTATGGGATGATTCCCTGCGCAAAGATGGGTTGATTTATTCACAACAGACCAACATCGCGCTTGACCACTGCAAGGGTGATTGGGCCTTCTACATTCAGGCCGATGAGGTCCTGCACGAAGACGATCTGCCGGTGCTCAGGCGGGCCATGGCCGAACATGCCGGTAATCTGAAGGTGAAGGGCTTGCTGTTCCGTTACCTGCATTTTATCGCCGACTATTGGTCCCTGAATCCCTGGTTCTATCACAAGGCGGTCCGTATCATTCGGAACAACGGCGAAATCGAATCGTGTGGCGATGCCGTCGGGTTTCATTTCAAAGCGACCCAGCAGTATTTGCAAAGCGGCCCCGCGGAGTGGCTGGCCTATTCAGGCGCGAGGATGTTTCATTACGGCTGGGTGAAGGACCCCAAGACCATGCTGGCCAAGGTGAAGGAACAAGTCGCCGTCTACCATGGCGATCACCCTCCGGCCCGACAAGCGAAGCTGTACACTCAGGAAGCTTTTGAGTATGACGATTATGCGGTGCTGAAGAATTTCCATGGCCGGCACCCGGCGGTGATGAGCGCCCGTATTGCGGCTTCTCGCCGGTGGGGACCCCGACGAAATCGGTGGCTGAACTGGCGGTTTTATCGCGAAGTGCTTCGGCGCGGGTTTCGCGGGTAGAGAAACTTTTTTGAACCATCATGAAGCGGATACCCTGGTGGAGACGGCCCTTGTTCTCTCGTCGTGTCCTGGAGATCGGCCCCGGACACAATCCCTTTGCCGGCGTGACGCATCTGTTGGAAAGAGACATTGCAGACGGAAGGGAGCGTGGCGGCAATGCCTTGATCGTGCCCACTGCTGCCAAACTGATCGTGGGTGAAGCAACCGTCCTTCCTTTTGCTGCCATCTCCTTCGACTTCGTGTATGCGTCGCATGTCCTCGAGCATGTGGAAGACCCGACGGCGGCATGTCGGGAAATCATGCGCGTCGGAAAGGCCGGCTATATTGAGACCCCTTCGCCTTTTCTTGAACAGGGTCTTGCGCTCAGAGATGAGACCTCGCCGGACCATTGGTTCCACCGCTGGTTCGTGTTTTCGCTCTCCCCGAGGCTCCTCGTGTTCGAGCCGAAGTCGGTGGAAGAGGTGAGGAAGTTTTGCTCCTGTCCGGACGGACAGTTTCTCCGTGAATTCTATGCGTCGCTGGATTTCAGCCAAGCCCAGCATTTCTTTCGCCGGTCATCGAAAACGACCGTGTTCTATTGGAAGACGTCGTTTCAGGTCGAGGTGCGCGATCACCAAGTGGACTGCCGGAAGGAGGGGAGACCTTGCCGGTTCGCCGGAATGAGAAAGGCGCTTATCGCCAATTGCAACGATGTCCTGCGCGCGGGGAGAGTCCGGCGACTTCCCCGGCAGTTTCCCAAGTCGAAGGATGTCTTTCGAAAGTATGGCCAATCCTCTCTGTTCGTACGGTAGTCACGACTCATGAACATGGCGCTGCTCAGGTTCACAGACGGAGCCAATCAATGGGATTAGCCGGCGCCCTACACCGTTGGAAGTTCCGCATGAGGCGGAGGTTCAGCAACCCGTCGGGACGACGGGTCTTGGACGTGGGCTCCGGTCATCGGCCGCATGAGGACGCGACGCATTTGGTCGACCTGCTTCCAGAAGACGATGCCGAACGGGGAAAACCGATCCAGCAGCTCGGGCTGCCGTTGCTGCTCGCGACGGTCGAAGCCCTCCCGTTCAAGGACAAATCGTTTGACTATGTGTACGCTTCTCACGTGTTGGAGCATACGCAGGATCCAGTAGCCGCCTGCAAGGAACTGATGCGCATTGCACGGGCCGGATATATCGAGACGCCGAGTCCGTTCTACGAGCAGGGATACAATTATCCGAACGCAGAGCGGGGCTGGTCATTCCACCGCTGGTTTGTCTATCTGGGCGAAGGTGACACGCTGACCTTCGAACCCAAGACTCGTCATTCCATCGACGATTTTTGTCATTGCCGCCATGGCCAATTCGTCAAGCGGATTTACGGATCCATGAAGGATCTCAATCAACTACAGGGCGTACTGCCCCGAGAATGCAGCTATACCGTGCTGCATTGGAAGGATCAATTCAAATTTGCCGTCAAGCAGGAGGGGGAGCACTCGCGATGCTGAGCGTTGTCGTCGCCGTGCACAATCAGATCGGCCACAATCAGCTTTTCCTACAAGGCATCCGCAAGTACACGACCGGTCCTTATGAAGTCGTCGTCATCGACAATCATTCCACGGACGGCTCAGCGGAGTTTCTTGAATCGCAGGGCTGCCGCGTCATTCGGAATGCCGAGAACCTCTGTTATCCCGAGTCCATGAATCTGGGAACCCGCAATTCGACGGGAGATTACGTGTGCCATATCAACAACGACCTCTATGTCGGACCGAACTGGAACGGCCGGCTCATCGAGGCGATGGAACGGTTCCAACTCGATGCTATCACCCCCTTGGGGCTGGAAATGATGCCGACTCCGGCATTGACGGATTGGATACAAGCGCGCTGGGCCACGATCGGGCAGGGCCGCCTCTCGTCGGGTAAAACCGTCGAACAACTTCAGGACAAGATTCGCGCAATGTATGGTGATTGGGACGCGTTCTGCGCCCATGTGTATCGGAATTTCTCGGAGGTCATCGTCGACGGGCTCAACGGCTCTTGTGTAATGATCAGACGATCCACATTGGAAAAAATCGGATTTCTAGATGAACGTGTTCAATCGGCCGATTGGGACCTCTATTATACGCTGCGTAAGCGTGAGGACGAGCTTGGAGACGTCCGTCGCTGCAAGATTTTTGGAGGGTGCTACGTCCATCACTTTATTCGGGCGACCGTTAAAGGGAAGCGTGAGCCATTTGCCTGTACGCATCCGCGGGTGTCGATCCACGACAAATGGTCACGGCAAGAACAAGAGCGGTTGTGGTACAAGCCCAATTATTTCCGGCCTGTTTCCGGGCCACGTTCTTTTCGGGAAGTCATCCATCGGCACGTCGGCAAGCCGCTCGAGAAGCTGGTGAGAGAATTTCAGCGGGCCGTATCGTGGCGCTGGCTGTATGTGCGGCCTGAAAAGATCGTCGAGTTGCATCGGCGTCAATTCCAGGTGCTCGGAGCAGGCGTGACGGGAGGAGGATCTTCGTGAG
>JAICVE010000077.1 GCA_025935475.1 Nitrospira sp.
ATCCCCCAGACCGACACCTATATTGCGAAGGATTCGTCGATCAACGATGCGATCGACCAGATGCGCCACGCGGCGACGACCTCCCTGCTCCAGCGCAATGATGTCCTGATCGTCTCCTCGGTGTCCTGCATCTATGGCCTCGGCTCGCCTGAGGTCTATCACGGCATGGTGGTGTATCTCGAAGAGGGGATGGAGATCCGTCGCGAGCAGATTCTCGCCAAACTCGTCGACATCCAGTACGCACGCAATGATGTCGATTTCCATCGCGGGACGTTCCGTGCCCGCGGCGATGTCATCGAAATTTTTCCCGCCTCGAATGAGGCCCTCTCCGTCCGCATCGAACTGTTCGGCGACATGGTCGACGCCATCCATGAAATCGATCCCTTGACGGGAAAACCGATCCGGAAACTCCCGAAAATCGCCGTCTATCCGAACACCCACTATTTGATCGCCCCCGACCGCTACGAACGGGCGATTACCGGCATCGAAGAGGAATTGAACGAGCGCATCGTCTATTTCAAGAAGCACAATCAGCTGCTGGAGGCTCAACGCGTTGCCCAGCGGACGAAGTTCGATTTGGAGATGATCCGCGCGATGGGGTATTGCCACGGCATCGAAAACTACTCACGCCACTTGAGTGGACGCGCGCCAGGCGAACCCCCGCCGACGCTCATTGATTACTTTCCGAAGGACTACCTCCTCATCGTCGACGAATCGCATGCGACCATTCCGCAGGTGGGCGGGATGTACGAAGGCGACTACTCCCGCAAACGGACGTTGGTAGATTATGGGTTTCGCCTTCCCTCGGCAGTCGATAACCGCCCCCTCAAGTTTCACGAGTTCGAGCGCTGCGTGAACCAGGTGGTCTATGTGTCCGCCACGCCAGGTCCCTATGAATTGGAGCATACCGGGGGAGTCGTCGTCGAACAGATTATCCGCCCGACCGGGCTGCTGGATCCGATCATCGAAGTGCGGCCTGCCAAAGGACAGGTCGATCATCTGCTCGGGGAGGTCCGGGCGGAGATCGCTCAGGGCGGGCGTGTGTTGGTGACGACGCTCACCAAGCGCATGGCCGAAGATCTGTGCGAGTACTATCATGAGTTGGGCGTCAAAGTGCGCTATCTCCACGCCGACATTAAGACGCTGGAACGGGCGGAGATCATCCGCGATCTTCGGCTCGGCCAATTCGACGTCTTGATCGGCATTAACCTTTTACGCGAGGGCCTCGATTTGCCGGAAGTCACTCTGGTCGCCATTCTGGATGCAGACAAGGAGGGCTACCTGCGTTCGCATCGCTCGCTGATTCAAACGGCTGGACGCGCCGCCAGGAACCTCCGTGGTCGAGTGCTGTTCTATGGGGACGCGGTCACCGACTCCATGCAACAGGCCATCAACGAGACGGCGCGCCGACGAGCGATACAGGCGGCCTTCAACCAGGCGCACGGCATCGTGCCCACGAGCATTCACAAGGCCGTGTTAAAGCTCGACTATGCTGAGGCGTATGCAGAGCCCGAACAGTTGACGCTCGCCGCGGAACCCTCCACCGAATATCCAGAAGCCGATGAGGCTGTGGAACAACAGATCCGGCGGCTTGAGTTGGAGATGAAAGCCGCGGCGAAAGAACTGGAGTTCGAGCGGGCGGCGGCGATTCGCAACCGGATCCGCGCGTTGAGGCTTCGTGAACTTGAATTGAAATCCGGGGGTTAGGAGGAACCCTTTTCGAGAGCGGCTAATGCCGTTAGACGTTCTTGTAGAGGTAGATGCCCAAGAGCATGCCGAGGATGCTCAACAAGCTGATCTTGAAGCTGAATCCCAGCGTGAGCTTGAGAAGGATGAGGTCGATCGTCAGAGGAGGGCTGATGCCGGGTGTAAAGTTTGTGGCAAACACATTTTGAATGGTGCCCTGAGGGGCCATGACCCGGAGGATCTCTCCTAGAATACCGCCGAGCAACCCGCCGATCAGCAGGAATATCAGCAGCAACCAGGGCGATTTTCTCACGTCAACGGCCTCTTAAACTATTGATCGACCTCGATGATTCGAAGACGACGATATCGGAAGGGTTCTCACCTGTCAACCAGAATGCCGCTCTCTGCGCCTTGACTTCTCAGGGGGGCTCCATTAGACTGCCCGATGCTCTTTTGCTAGATTTTTCGAGGCGATCGAAGATCTGGGAGGTAAGGCTTCGATTGCCTTTTTCTTTGGTGCCGAATGCTGGATCAGCTCAGCGAAAAATTCGAAAAAATCCTGAAAAAACTTCGCGGCACCGGTGTCCTTACCGAAGAGAACATCGCGGAAGCGCTGAAGGAAGTTCGCCTTGCGCTCTTAGAAGCCGACGTGAACTTCAAGATCGTCAAAGACTTCGTGGAGCGGGTCCGTCAGAAGGCGATCGGGCAAGAGGTTCTGCAGAGCCTGACGCCAGGGCATCAGGTCGTCAAGGTCGTCTGGGACGAGTTGCGGGCAATGATGGGCCAGGAACGGGCAGGGTTCTCACTGGCGTCTATGCCTCCCACTGTCGTTATGATGGTCGGGCTCCAAGGATCGGGAAAGACGACGTCGTGCGGGAAACTCGCCAAGTACTTCAAGCAGCAAGGTAAACGCGTATTACTCGTCGCCGCTGATCCCCGCCGTCCCGCCGCTGCAGACCAGCTTTCCAGTATCGGACGCAGTTTGGATGTCGATGTACACCGACAGGACCACCCGGGGACGACGGCGCAGGACGTCGTCCGCGTCTGCCGGGACGGGGTTGAGCGCGGTCGCTCGCAGGGCTTTGATCTGGTCGTGCTCGATACAGGCGGGCGTTTGCACGTCGATGACGAACTCATGAACGAATTGGCTAGCGTCAAGTCCGCGGTGATGCCGAACGAGGTCTTGCTCGTTGCCGATGCCATGACCGGCCAGGACGCGGTCACCATGGCCAGTCAGTTCGATCAGCGTGTCGGCCTCACGGGCATCATCCTGACGAAAGTGGAAGGCGACGCACGCGGCGGAGCGCTGCTTTCAATCAGGGCTGTCACGGGAAAACCCGTCAAGTTTCTCGGCCTCGGTGAAAAACTCGATGCATTGGAGCTGTTTCATCCCGACCGGATGGCGTCCCGCATTCTCGGGATGGGAGATGTGCTGTCGCTTATCGAAAAGGCTCAAGAGACGTTCACGCGCGAGCAGGCGGAGGAGGCACAGAAGCGGCTCAGCACGAACACGTTTACGCTCGAAGATTTCCGCGCTCAACTCGGACAAGTCAACAAGCTGGGGTCGCTGGATCAAATCTTGGGGATGCTGCCCGGCGGCCAGAAACTGAAGGGTGCTATGGACGGGCAGGTGCCCGAGCACGAACTTAAGCGAGTCATGGCGATGATCGATTCGATGACCATGCGAGAGCGTCGCGACCACACCGTCATCAACGGCAGCCGCAAAAAGCGCATTGCGCGCGGAAGCGGAACGAACGTGATGGAGGTCAACCGGCTCATCAAGCAGTTTCTCTCCGCCCGGAAGATTGCGAAGGTCATGACGGGAACGGGCGGACGCCATCAACTGGCGCAGTTGCTCCGTTCGATGTAGGGTCGGACATCCCGCCGACAGCGTGGCTCACAGCGAGCCGAACGAACAGTGAATTCACACTGCCGACAGCAGACGACTGGCGGCGGATCATGAAGGAGGAACGACAGTGGCCGTTCATTTGAGATTGACGAGAACCGGACGCCATAAGCGGCCGATATATCGCGTAGTCGCGGCGGACTCGCGGATGCCGCGCGATGGGCGCTTTCTGGAAATTTTGGGGATTTTTGATCCATTGAAAGAAGCAGGACTCCCTGAGCTCAAGCAGGAACGAGTACTGACCTGGTTGCATCAAGGCGCACAGCCGACGGTGACGGTCAAGACGCTGCTTCGACGCTCGGGACTGTGGAAGCAGTTCGAAACGGAAAAGGCGGCCAAAAAGAAGGCCTGAGGCATGACGACTTCGCCCGAGATGGTGACCATCGGCAAGATCGACCGGCCGTTCGGTGTGCACGGGGCGGTCAAGGTGAGATCGCTGAGCGATCGCCCCGGACGATTTGAGCAGTTGGGAGCAGTTCGCGTTGCCGCTCAGGGAGGTCAGACGGTTGATCGAACGGTCAGACACGTGCGCCGTGCCGGCCCTTCGTACATCGTCGAGTTCGAGGGGGTGACCACGCCCGAGGCAGCGGGGATGTTGCGCGGAGCCTTTCTGCAGGTGCCTCGCGTCGTCGCGTCGGCGCCGGAACTCAACGCCTGGTACGAATGCGATCTTCTCGGCATGACCGTGGCGGACGAGACGGGTCATGAACTCGGATGTCTCGATACGATTTGGGATCTGCCCGCCCATCCGGTATTGGTAGTCAAACAGGGCGACCGTGAAGTGTTGATTCCGGCAGTCAAAGAATTTGTCCGGTCCGTAGACGTCGCCCAAGGGCGGATGACCGTGCGCACAATTGAAGGACTTGTCGAGGCCTGACATGCTGCGCTGTGACGTGCTCACACTCTTTCCCGAGATGGTGATGCCCGTCTTGGACAGCAGCATGCTCAAGCGCGCACGGGAAAAAGGCCTGCTGGAAGTCAACGTACACAATCTGCGCGACTATACGATGGACAAGCACAAGGTTGCGGACGACGTCCCGTATGGAGGCGGAGCAGGCATGGTCATGAAGGCCGAGCCGATTCTGCGGGCGGTGGAAGAAATCCGTCGAACATATGAAGAGCGCGGGGAAGGTGTTCGGCTACTGCTTCCTTCGCCGACGGGCCGTCCGTTCACACAGGCCTGCGCGCACGACTTGGCGGCAGATTCGCGCCGGCTGGTCATCCTGTGCGGGCATTACGAAGGCATCGACGACCGCGTGCGGCTGTCGCTTAGGCCGGAAGAAATCTCCGTCGGTGATTACGTGCTCACGGGCGGCGAGCTACCGGCGTTGATCTTGATTGATGCGGCGTCCCGGCTGGTCCCCGGCGTACTCGGCGATCCGTCCTCAATCATCGAAGAATCGTTTGCCGAGCCCTTATTGGAGTATCCCCACTATACTCGGCCGGCTGAGGTTCGGGGGTTGACGGTTCCAGAGGTGTTGCTCTCCGGACACCACGAAGCGATCCGTCGGTGGCGTAGAAAGGAAGCGCTCCGGGCGACGTATGAAAAGCGACCTGATCTCCTGAAGGATCGGGAGCTGACCGTGGAAGATCGACAATTGTTGGCTGACATAATTCGCGAAGGCGTGCCCGGTGCGCCGGTGCCATGCGGGGAGGAGGGGTGAAGTCATGAATCAGCTAGAGCGCGTCCAGCGGTCGTTGCAGAAAAAATCCGTTCCGCACTTTGAAATCGGGGACACCGTGCGGGTTCACGTGAAGGTCGTTGAAGGAGAAAAGGAACGCATCCAGGTCTATGAAGGAGCCGTCATTGCCAGGAAGGGCAGCCTCACCACCGAGATGTTTACCGTCCGCAAGGTCTCCTACGGGGTGGGCGTCGAGCGTATTTTCCCTGTCCACTCACCGATCGTGACGAAAATCGACGTGGTGCGCCAAGGAAAAGTGCGGCGCGCCAAGCTGTATTACCTGCGGGAGAAGAAGGGGAAGTTCTCGCGGGTCGAAGACCGTGAGTTCGTGGGAGAGAGCAAGGCACAAGCCGGTGCTCCGCGCGCAGCCGAAGCGGTCGAAGAGCCGGTCGAGGCAGGCGCGGCAAAATCCTAGCGACGATCGCACATTCCACCGTCCACGAGGGAGCGGGTGACCGCACGCAGAGTCCACTTCGTGGGTCCCACCGACGAATTTGAACTGGAAGCGCGCCGGCGCGGGTATCGCCGGATTGCCGGCTTGGACGAAGCGGGTCGAGGTCCACTGGCTGGTCCCGTGGTCGCGTCGGCCGTCGTCCTGCCCAGCCGGTGCCGGCTGATCGGATGCGACGATTCCAAGCTCCTGACCGAATCCGAGCGGGAGCAGCTCTACGTCGCGATCACCGAACGCGCGATCAGCATCGGGATCGGTTCGGCGAGCCACGAAGAAATCGACCAACTCAACATTCTTGAAGCCACCCGCCTGGCGATGCATCGTGCGCTGGCGGGTCTCAGACCGCAGCCGGATTGCCTGCTCCTTGACGCGATTTCACTGCCCCATTGCCCCATCCCGCTCCGCTCCATCATCAAGGGTGATGCGCTCTGCCTGTCTGTCGCGGCGGCCTCGATCGTGGCAAAAGTGACAAGGGATCGGCTGATGGCCGAGTTTCATCGGCAATATCCTCACTACAATTTCCTCTCCCATAAGGGGTACAGCACCGAAGAACACCTCCAGCAACTGGCAATGCATGGCCCCTGTCTCATCCATCGACGGACCTACGCGCCCGTGGCTGAAGTGATTGCACAGACACGTCAATCGCGACCGGCAGGCGCTGCGCGGCGGGCATGCAACGGACAAGAGCGTGACAATTCTTGACCCCAGGCGGCTCTTTGGGCAAGAAGGAGAGGCGGAGGCCGAGCGCTATTTGCGTCGGAAAGGCTACCGCATCATCGCCAAGAACCTCCGCTCGTCGCTCGGCGAGTTGGATCTCGTCGCGGAGGACGACCGCGTGGTGGTGTTCATTGAGGTCAAGGCGCGACGGACCGCACAGTTCGGAGGCGCGATCCATGCGGTACATCGGCAGAAGCAGCAGAAACTCATCAGGTTGGCCGCCCAATTTCTCGCTCGACGACATTGGATGGACCGGTCCTGCCGATTCGACGTCGTCCTGCTCGAGCCCACGGCGACAGCGGCGCTCCGGATCGAGCACATTCAGAATGCCTTCGAGGTTTCCAGCGACGACTGGCACTGAGAGACCATGATTCAACTCGTCCATGTCACCAAACAATACGACCGACGTCTGGCGCTGTCGGACGTCAGTCTGGAGGTCCAAAAGGGTGAATTCGTCTTATTGATGGGGCCCAGCGGCGCGGGGAAATCGACGCTCCTGCGAATGTTGATCGGTGCCGAACGGCCCGACCACGGGCAGGTCGTCGTGAACGGCAAGAATGTCGGCACACTGAAGGCGTCTGAAATCCCGTATCTCCGGCGCAAGGTGGGGACGGTCTTTCAGGATTTCCAGCTGCTCGGCAAAAAATCCGTCTTTGAAAACGTGGCCCTGCCGTTGCTCGTCCAAGGCGTGTCCCAGACGGACATCAAGCGAAAAGTCACGGAAGCGTTACGGGCGGTCGGCGTAGAACACAAGCGGGAGCAATTGCCGATGAGTCTGTCGACCGGTGAGCAGCAGCGGGTCTGTATTGCGCGGGCCATTGTGAACGGACCTGTCGTGCTCTTGGCGGACGAACCGACGGGCAATCTGGATCCGGCCCTGACCGGAGAGATCATCGAGCTGTTCAAGCTGATCAACGCCCGCGGCACAACGGTTCTGGTGGCCACGCATGACCCCTCCGTCATGAGGCAGGTCAATCGACGCGTCGTCACGCTCGTGCAGGGATCACTGATGCCGGAGCAACGAGTCACTCTATGATGAGAACGTTGTTCTATCTTCTCCGCGAGGCCTGGGCCAATATCTGGACCAATCGCACGACCACCGTGGTGGCGATTTTTACGACGGCGTTTACCCTCGCTTGCGTCGGCATCTTTCTGTTGTTGTACGTGAACCTGCGTGCCGCCGCCGGCTGGCTCCAGGAGGACATCAAGATCATGGTGTATCTGGATGATCGGGCCGTGGCCTCCACGGTTTCCGAGCTTGACCGGCAGCTGCGGGCCGATCGTGCCGTCTCGGCGTTGCATTTTGTTTCCAAGGAGCAAGCGCTCGGAGAATTCCGGACCCAATTTCCCTCCGATTCGCATCTTCTGGAAGGGCTTGGTCAGAACCCCTTGCCAGCCTCCTTCGTCGTGACATTGAGTCCGCCCTTCCGGTCACCGGAAGCCGTCAAACGGTGGGCCGAACGGATCGGTGGGCTCGCGGGGGTCGAGAAAGTGGATTATAATCAGGATTGGATCGATGCTCTGTCCACCATCATACGGTCCATTGAGCTAGTCGCCATCGGGATCGGCCTTATCCTCTCGGCGGCCGCCGTGACGATCATCGCCAACACGATCAGGCTGACGTTGTTTGCCCGCCGGCACGAAATTGCCATTCTGCGGTTGATCGGCGCCACGAAGACCTTCATTCGCGTTCCCTATTTATTGGAAGGTGCGGTGCTCGGAGGACTGGGAAGCGCCTGCTCGTTGTTCATGCTCAACGCACTGTACGAACTGTTTCGGCATCAAATGCGGACGACGGGACGATTGCGCGGCCTCGAGCAGCTCACGATGTTTTTTCCGCTTTCCATCTGTCTGTTGCTCGTTGGCGTGGGTATCGTCCTCGGCTTCGCTGGCAGCTTCGTTTCCTTGCGGCGATTCGATGAGGCCAAGGTATGAGATGGTGCCGATCGTACTCGATTGGAGCGGTGCTGGTGATCGTGCTTTGTACACCGCCCGGCGTTTCCGCCGATTCCATCAATGAGAAAATTGACAGGGAACGCAAGACGCTGGAGCAGCTCAAAGACCAAATCGAAGAAAAGCGGCGGCAGGCGGACGAGGCGGGGAAAAAGCGCGAGTCCATCCTACAAGGCATACAAACACTGGATGAGCGACATGTGCGCTACCGGCAGTCCCACCAGGAGATCAGCCGAAAACTCCGCAAAAAAGACCAGGAGATCGAGTCGATCAATGCGCAGATCGCACGCTTACGGGAGGGTGTGCAGGTCCGCCAGGAGGCGATTCTCGCGCGATTGCGTGTTCAATATATGGAAGGGCGGTTCGGGCATTGGAAACCGCTGCTCGCGTCGGACTCGTACGGAGATTTCCAGCGGCGCCTCCGCTATCTGTCGGCGGTTTCCGGGCGCGACTACGGCCTCATCGAGACCTTCAAAACCGACATGGCCAACATGCAGGAGGCAGAGCGACAGCGAGAAGCCGCGCGGGTGGGGATGCTGGCGTACAAACGCACCACCGAGAAGCATCTCGATGAGATCAAGACGGTCAAGAAAGAGAAGAAATTGTATCTGGCGAAGCTCACTCAGGAGAAAGAATCGTACGAACGGGCACTGCAGGAATTAGAGCGATCGGCTGCGCGCATCGACAGTTTGTTGCGGGAGTTGGAGCAACGCCGTAGGGCGGCAGCGGCCAAGCCGCCGTCCGGCTCTCTGCCAAAGGGGGTCAAGGGCGGTCTGCCATGGCCAGCCGAGGGCAGCGTGCTGACTCACTTCGGCCGGCAAAAGCACCCGACCTTCAACACCTACGTCCAACGGAAGGGGATTGAGATTCGCACAACGGAAGGAAGTGCCATCCATGCGGTCATGGCAGGGACCGTCGTCTATGCGGACTGGTTGAAAGGCTACGGACTCGTTATAATCCTCGATCATGCCAACGGCTTCTTTTCGCTCTACGCCCATGCCTCAAAAATCCTTACGACGGTGGGAGTGGTCGTTACAGCCGGGCAGGCGATCGGTGAGACGGGTGACACGGGCATGACGGGGGAAAATACTTTATACTTTGAATTGCGCGAAGGAACCGAACCGGTCGATCCTCTCCAGTGGTTGGCGAGACGCTAGAAACAAAGACAACAGAGCAACACAAGACTGTGCGGGCGAAAGGACGCGTATGATGGAACAGAACCAACGGCGGCGATTCTGGATGCTGGGGCCAATGGTCATGGTGGCCTTGCTGTCCGGCGTATTGATCGGCAAGGGCTGGGAACGGACCGGCCATGCCACCGAGACCTACGAGGAATTGAGAACGTTTTCGGAGGTCTTGACGCAGGTTCAGAAAAACTATGTCGACGACACGAAGGTCAAGGATCTCGTCCAAGGCGCCATTCGTGGCATGCTCTCGACGCTCGATCCGCACTCGGCCTACATGACGCCCGAGATGTACAAAGAAATGCAAGTCGAGACCAAGGGAGAGTTCGG
>JAICVE010000229.1 GCA_025935475.1 Nitrospira sp.
GACGCTTCCATCGGCAAGACTTCGTGCGTCTGAGTCCGTGATGCATGGATGTGAGTGGGTTCGTCTTGAGCGGCCGCTGGCGCGACACTGAGGAGGAGAAAGACAGCGATCGCCGCGCGAGTCGTTTGTCTAATATTGATAGCCGCCAAGTCCGTGCGTGATGATCCACTCTTCACCGTGGCGCTCGAGAAGATCCCACGATGCACCCCAATAGGGGCTGCCTGTGAACACCACCGCTTGTGTGGGGGTTGGATAGACAGGCGCGGTCACGAAGACCACATTGTGCCTTCGTTCACCGAGGGGGCGTCCAGGCATATCGCCGCGTTCGGGCGCAATGACCTGAATCCCGGCCGCCAGCTCCGGTGGAATGACCATCGAGAAGCGGTTTCGTCCATACATCGCGCGTGCAAATCGCGACGGGCCAGACTTCGCACCAAGCAGTCCCACATCGAATGCGGTCACGCACCACTCGTCCATGCTCGTCGGTTCGCACACCCGCAGCGTGCGATGCGCTACCAGGACCGGTCCTGAAGACTGCGGACAGATGCGGCACGGCTGCAAAACCACGCGCAGCACGGTGAGGTCCACGGGCGTGAGTTCGCGAACGTGTGAGTCCGGAGCGCTGACAACGGGCAGTTCCACCGATCGACAATTCGCTGCCAGGAGGGCGGCGACGATGACAAACGTTGCCCTCATTAATGCCGCTGTCACCCCTTGGACGCTCACGCCAGACGCAGGTGAGTGACAGACAACATCGCAGGCGGCGACGCCAAGGACCGTGGTCGCGGTCACCTCAAGCAGCATCTATTAGCAGGGATCGCATCGCGCTAGTCTAGCGCCGGTGCCGTAGCGCGGTTATTTGACGGACTTCGGCTCGCCTGCCGGTCGGTTCGAGGGAGCGATTACGGTATTCGTCTTGCTCGATTCGAGAGGGGAGGGATACCAGTGAGCAATCAGAGCCCGAACGCGAATAGCAGAGATCAAGAGCCGAAAGATCCACTGTCAAAAAACCACGAGTCATCCGAAGAGCAGCCGAGTGGTAAGGGACATCCCCCGCTAAAGGGTACGGACACTCCTGCGCACACGGATCTCACGTACGCCGAACGAGAGAAGGGCAAGCGCACAACGATGTAGTCGAGCTGTTGTGCGGCCTTGGGCTTGCTCCACGCAGAGGCGGGAGCGAGCCATGGTGCAGATCATCAAACGCACGGGCGTGAGCCGACGGAGTGACCGGCGGGGATGGGTAAGCCAGGAGCCCGGCGGCGCCCCGAAGCCCGACATTAAGCGTCCACCCGACAGCGATATCCCGGAGTTCGATCCCGACGAAATAGAGTCAGATGTGGATGACAGACCAGGTGCGCCACCGTTCACGGGTGAAGACGTCGAACGGCGCAAGCCTGATCAGCCAGGTACGATGTGAACGGTAGGTGTGCAATGGACCAGTGGAATGACGACGAGGGCGACCGTGACCGTGAGGGACGGATGGATCAGGAAAAGCCGACGCCGGAGAGTTGGTCGCCGGGGCAAGAGACGCCGTCCGAGTTGCCAGACAGCATCGATGATGATGGAGATGACGACCAAGAGAACTTTCCAGATTGAGATTTCCTGATCGCCGCCGCGGCCGATGGCGCATCCTCGAACTCGGGGAATAGGCACCTTAAGGTTGTGCCGATAGATCACAGGCTAGCGCTTCTTCGCCGCGTTCCTCTTCGTTGACGTTCTCTTCGCCTTCCGCTTCACGTGTTCGGGAAGCCGCTTGCTCCCCGTCTCGCGGTTCCACTCCTCGAAGGTCTCGGGAGAAATCTTCCCGTCGACGAGGAGTTGAGCAAACTTGCGGCGTTGGGCAGCGGATTTGAAGGGCATCGCAGCCGTTTGATTATTGTAGATTCCGCCGCTCACACTCAGTAATTCGGCATCAATCGCCTCGCCGTTCAATCACTTCCACTCGATGATCCACACAGTTCACAAGACCGCCGATTCAGGCGGCATAGTCGTATTTAAGGTGAATGACTCAATCATCAAGAATGACGATAGTCAGCGATCGGCAATGACGTTGGCATGACGTGCGTAGAGACGCCAAGTGCCTCCTTCTCTCTTCCAGACATTGGTGAAGCGGCGTCGCGTCGGCTGGCCAGCTACAAGTCCCACGCCCGGTGCATCCGTGGCTGCCACGATCGTCTCAAGCCCCATGATGAAAGCAAAGTCACCATCGACTCGAAAGAACTCAATCTGTCGGACGTAGGACGAGCGCGGCACAAGTGCATCCATAAGTGCCCGTTTGTCAGCAACCACTTTGTTATTTGGCTGGTTTCCCACAAACTGATCTGACCAAAGCCGCTCGAGTGCTTTGGTATCCTTCTTCAGCGCGGCGATACGCTCTTGGTCGTCCAAAGAGCGAACCGTAGCTTCATCGCGGCTCTGACCTTGCGCGAGGCCGATACCGTCCAGACCCATCAACAATGGCAGTATGAGCAGCGGTATTGTCTTCACATGAACCTCCTGGACCTCAGAGCGGACGTGCGCGAGGCTTAGATATGCCGCCTAGTCTAGACCTATCCAGAGCGGCGCAAGGCCCCTCGGTTGGCGCAGCCATTTATGAGATGGCTTCTCAATTCCGCAATCGGTGGCGAGGGCTTACCTGGGCGCGGGCGACGATGCGGTGGAAGGAACTGACAGTGACCTGGGAGCAACGAGAGGAGTAAGCCACCAGGAAGGTGGGATAGTTGGGATCTGCTTCATCAGCTCATTGAGCCTGACACCATACACGTCAAGCCACTGCAATAACATCTGTTTGTTCGCATCACTATACGTACGAAGCTGGTTGAGATGTAGAACCATGGTGGCCGGAGTCTCATTTCCTATAACCCTGAATCTCTCAGCCTCCTCCACTGAAAAGAACTCTCGAATGGCCTCATGGGTATCATTCAGCCAATGCTCGAAATCTAGATGTACCTTCCTGTATACCTCTTCGTTGAATGAAAGCGTTGCCATCACGTAAATCGCGTTGTATCGGCTACGTGCTTCCATGAACGCGATTAAGCGCCGCTGTTGCGTCTCGGAACGGCGCGCCGTGGATTCCATGGTCGAAGTCAGAATATTCCACAACATGAGCACCGGCAAGATCCATTGAGACTGATCGAACCATCCAAGATACAGTCCGATGAGTGCAGCCGTCCAGATGATGAGTGATAGCAGTTGAATCGGAGTGGAGTAAAAACGCATATCCGTAACACCCCACCTCTATGAATGCTTCCGAAATCCTAACCAGGTTCGAAAACATGGTAGGCGACTCGCTGGACAAGGATTTCGAATTGCAGCTGACGAACGACGCCATGCAGGAAATCGAGGAGAATGTACACCCCTGAAGGGTGAAGGCTGGGGACACACCGGATTCCACATTTGCCGGCCGGACATATACCACAGCTATAGATTTGCCGTCCGGCTTTTTCCTGCCCTTCTCCTGGATCGACGTCGGAACCGACCGATACATTCAGGTGCCTTCGAACGTGCGCAGGCCATCACCTCTCCATATTTCTACGCCACCATACCCACTTACCCCTTATCTTTCCCACAAAGCTTTAAGGGCTCTTTTATTTGCTTTAAATCTGTGCGTACGCTGCCCTACAATCTTTTGCTTGAGTGTTCACTGTTCAGACCTCCTAATCGCTCGCAAGAGGCAAAAATGAACGCAGCGGAGCTCTTGGAACTCAAGCACGACCTCCTGGACGCCATCCACGAGCTAGCAACGGAGCCGGTAGCGGATCCCGAGCAGTGAAACGGAAGATTGAAGAACCTTTTGAAAGGCTGCTTGAGCAGCCGATTTACTGGAATCCTTCTCCCGCCTTAATGGAGGCCAAATTTGGCGAAACGACGCGGAAGACCACGTAGTCAAGGTTTGCTGGACACCCTTGTATCGGAACTCAAGGGCCTTGATGCAAGGCGGCAGCAGGTCTTAAGTGCAATTCAGCAAGCCACCACAAGAATGATGTCCGGCGTACCTGCGCCATTTCGTGCCTCTCCGGCCGCAGCGACAGCTACTGGTACAGGTGCCACGAAGAGACGGCGCCGTCGAAAGATGTCCGCAGCTGCCCGTAAGGCCGTTGGCGAGCGTATGAAGAAGTATTGGGCAGCACGTCGGAAGGCTGAAGGCAGGTAAAACAAAACCGCTGTTTCTGGCGGTTTGCTGGTCTAGGCTGGCGGTCGAAACTGTTCCGGCACGCTGTTGTATCGGCTTGCAGGAGGATCCCGTACATCAGCTACAGGATCCAGACATGACCACTCTTCAGCCGGCGACAAAGTGATCTTCAACGGTGACGGCACCGAAGAGATTGTTAACGCTTTCTCTTCTGGTCGCCCTGGTCGCCGTAGCCAGACTTCACAGACTTCTTCGCCTTCTTCCTTCGGTCCGCTGTCTGGGAGCGACCAACGTCATCTGATTCCTTGAACCTGCCACTGGCGCTTCGTTTCACGTATCGAGCATCGCCCTTCGGCTTGACCCGCGTGCGCTTGCTGCTTCCAGACTTTTTTGCCATAAATCCCCCGACGTCCGCTAAGCAATTGTCATGCGCGAAGCCGCGTTGGAATTGACAGCTCTGATGCGGTGCCTGGAGATCCTCAGTCAGCAGGGTGCAACTACTTCTGAGTCGTCGTGACCTGCGTATGTCCCAGGATTTTCGAAAGCCGCATCACATCGCCGCCAGCCCGCAAAAATTCAGTCGCAAAGGTGTGCCGCAGCGGGTGCCAGCCGAACTTCGGCAGTCCGCGGTCGCGCAGATCAACGACGAAGGCTTGCAAGACAAGACTTGGTGAGCGTGAGTTCGTCGCCATTCGGCTGAGAGGCTTCGAATGCTTTCCACGCGGTGAGGTACCAGAGCTTGGTTTTAGGTGTGATGGCCTTGAGGTAAATCCGTTCTTTTAGAAACTATTCGAACAGTATGCCCAGAGCGACCCCTCTGTGCTTGTAACCATTTGAATTTTCAGATCTTGGCGCGCCCTGCAGGACTCGAACCTGCGACCTCCTGGTTCGTAGCCAGACGCTCTATCCAGCTGAGCTAAGGGCGCGAGAGTGGAGTGCGGGCCTTCTCGGACCCGCGCATATGTTGAAGACGCTCTCTTCGATCATTCCGAGAGCGCACAAACGGCAACTATAACATA
>JAICVE010000163.1 GCA_025935475.1 Nitrospira sp.
CCGGAGGAAGAAAAGGTAGTCGCTCAAGAGGATCCGGCCGTCGTAAGACCTTCTGAATCACCCAACTAAACCTCCGCTCGCTCAAACCTGTAAACTCGCAAAGCCTCAAACATTACACGCTTGCCCGTTGCAACATAGCTTGCAACGGTCGCTCGCTTCGGCTTGTTGTGTCCCGATTCATCCGGTCATCGACGACCACGATCCTCAGGAGCGACTTAACGAGAAATGAGAAGTCTACGGCGAGAAACGCAGAGCGCCGACGCACGGTCAGCAACCGCGGGCGACATTGAGAAGAGAGACTAGACGTGCTTTGGTTGTTCCCCTCGTGGGGTGAGGATAGTTGGAACTCCGGCGACTTGCGATGGGTTGCATAGGCCTGTCGCCGCGATCATTCTCACCCGCCCAACCCTGGGCGCGCCAAGACGCGCCCTTTTCCCAGGTGGCGATGGCGAGACGCAATGTTCGAAGGTCCGTTCGGACGAAGTCCAGGACGGACCAAGTTTGCGGAGCCAAGCAGTAGTGGCACCGTGCGGTTTCACTCTCGCTGAGCAGTGGGTTACGCGTCCAACCTCCAGCTTCCGCGAGCACACGGACTGACCCACCAGTTCCCCATTATTTCTTGTGATACGTGATCCGATAAATCACGCCCGCTTCATCATCCGAAATCAACAGAGCGCCGTCAGGCATCTGGAGAATGTCCACCGGCCGCCCCCATGGTTGCTCGCCTTGCAGCCACCCTTCTGCGAATGTCGAGTACCGCCACTGCCCGCCTTTCTCCGGCGTGGCCAGCGAAATACGATACCCGATCTTTTTGCTGCGATTCCACGAGCCATGTTCGGCAATGAAGATGCGCCCCCGATAGTCGGGCGGAAACATCGAGCCCGAGTAGAACCGCATACCCAGCGAGGCGACGTGCGGTCCTAATTCCAGGACGGGGGCGCGGAACTCGCTGCAGGGATGTTGCTTCCCGAATTCCGGATCGGTCAACGCGTTTCCGTGGCAGTACGGGTAGCCGAAATGTAATCCGTCGCTTGGCGCATGGTTCAGCTCGTCCGGCGGTTGATCGTCTCCCAGCCAATCCCGCCCATTGTCGGTAAACCAGAGCTGTTTGGTTGACGGATCCCAGTCGAAGCCTACGGAATTGCGAATGCCGCGTGCGACCACTTCATAGCCCGATCCATCCGGATTCATCCGGGCAATATGGCCGTGGCGCGCATAGTCGACCTCACAAATATTGCAGGGCACGCCTACCGCGACATACAGTTTGCCATCGGGACCGAACGCCAGATATTTCCAGCCGTGGTGGTGGTCTTTCGGCAGTCGATCCGTGATGACGGCGGGCGCTGGCGGATCGCTCAAATGTTGTTCGATCTCGTCAAAGCGCAGAATCCGATCCACCGCTGAGACGTACAACGATCCGTTCCGGTAGGCCACCCCGACCGGCATATCCAAACCTTTGGCCACAGTATAGACCCGCTCCGCCCGATGATCGCCGTTCTCGTCCACGACGGCGTACACGCGGCCTTCTTTCCTGCTGCCGACAAAGAGCGTGCCTTTCTCTCCGAGGACCATCCCTCTCGCGTTCGTGACACCGCTCGCGTACAGCGTGATCGAAAACCCCGGCGGCAACTTGACGCGGTCCAACGCGGGCGAGTCAGCGCGCAGACACTGCACGGAGGCGACTATCGTGAACATGGCGGCAATGAGGGCAGAGAGACGACTCGTCATGGACGTTCCTCCGTGGGCGAAGCGGTTACTTCTCATCGAAGAGCTGAAACAACCATTGGCCCATGAGGCCCAGGAGCGGCGGCAAACAGAGGCTCGGCAGCAAGCGGGCGGCGGTCATCGGCCATCCCAGGAGCGGCGCCTCGAAGCTCAGCACGCGAATGGGACTCAAGAGGATTTTGGCGCTGATCAGGGCGATCAATGGTCCAGGAGCAGCCCCCTGCCTTAACAAGTTTGCCGCTATCGGAAAGGTAACGTACGGACCGCCTGGGATGAGCAGGCCGAGCCCCCACCCAGCCAGTACGCCGTACCAGAGATGTTGTTTTCCCAACCATCGCAGGACGACGGCCTCCGGGATCATGACTTGAATGAGACCGGCCAGAACAAAGCCGAGCAGAAGCTCGAGCCAGACGTTCCCAAGGAGTTTCCCGGAATGACCGAGTGCGACCCAGAGCAGTGCGGGATCCCTGAGGGCAATCGCCCCTGCGACCCCGATGACGGCAACGATGAGCAGAATCAGCGCAAGATCCATCATTCACCTCATGGGTGTTCGCACATGAGTATGGGCGTCATGGCACCATCTGAAGGTCTCTTCTCCACAGCGGCACCCGCTCGGTTCTCTGTTCCGCTGCATGGCGTGCCGTTTGAATCAGATGGTGATCCGGGGACCAGCGGCAGACGGGATCCACGGCCTCGAGATGACCGGTCACATGGAACGCCTGACAGCGGCATCCGCCGAAATCGACCGTCCGGTAGGCACAGCTGCGGCAGGTGTCGGGCATCCAGGCCTCTCCTCGAAAACGATTGAAGCCTTCCGACTGCTCCCAGATGTCGAGCAACGGTCTCGCGCCGGCACGCTCGAAGGTGAGACCCGGCAGCGTGTGGGCCAGATGGCAGGGAAGAACCAATCCGTCCGGACTCACGACAAGATGACGCCGGCCCCACCCGTCCATACAAGCACGCGGCACACCTCCATAATAATCGGGGGTCACAAAGAGAATTTCCATGCGGCCTCGAAGCCGTTCTCGGGCCGCCTGGGCGATGAGCTTCGCCTGTTCGAGCTGTGCGTGGGTCGGCAGCAGGGCGTGTCGGTTCACGAAGGCCCAGCCCAGGTACTGGGTATTCGCGAGTTCAAGCCTCTCGGCGTGCAGCGCTTCGGCCAAGGCAATGATGTCATGGATCTGTTCGATATTGTCGCGGTGCAAGACGATGTTCGCCGTCATGGGGATGCGAAGCGCATGCGTCCACCGAGCGACGGCCAGCTTCTTTTGATGAGCCACCACACCGGCGATGCGATCCGCGAGCACCTGGTCTGTGGATTGAAGCGACAATTGGACGGCGTCCAGGCCGCTCGCGCGAAGGCGTGCGAGGCGCCGGCGGCTGAGCGGGACGCCGCTGGTGATGAGATTGGTATACAAGCCAAGTCGGTGTGCGTGTCCGATAAGTCGTTCAAGATCGCTTCGTAACAGCGGCTCCCCGCCGGTCAAATTGACCTGCATGACCCCGATCGCCTCCGCCTCAGCGAACAGGCGGCACCAGTGTTCTGTGTCTAACGCCGGCCGGTCGTCATACGAGACGGGGTTCGAGCAATACGCGCAATGCAGCGGACAGCGATAGGTCAGCTCCGCAGTCAGCGTGTAGGGCCGTTCCAGCATGTGAAGTCATTCCAAGGTCAGGAGGCCGCGGCTGTGGAGGTCGCGGATCAAGCGGTGCACGTCTTCTCGGATCAGATCCCGCTTCGTGTGCGGGTATTGCGCTGAGAGGGCGTTCACAATACTCGAGAGCGTGTGATGTCCGCCGCAGAGTTTGAGGATGTCGCCCGCGGAGCGATTCAATACGAGTCCCCGCTCCGGCCAAAGAAGAACACACGCGTCCCTCTGGCGGTTGTAGCGGAGGCGGGTTTTAGGCAGCAACGTGGGACAGCTCGCCTCGTTCATGGGAAATCTGGCTCCCGCAGTGCGGGCACACATAGGCCGCATAGAGACAATCCAGGATATGCCAGAGAATCTCCGTCTTGCGCACTAACGCCGCGACGCAGCGGTCTTGTGCTTCGGCGGTGACCGCACGGGTCATGACGAAGGCCAGGGCTTCCTGGCTGTCATGAGACGCCTTCGACACACGGGAACGAAAATAGGCCAGACCATCGGACTCAATCCAGGGATAATGCCGTTCCCATGCGGTGATGCGCGCCGACAAGAGCGCCGGCGCAAACAGTTCGGTCAGCGAGGCGGCCACCGCTTCGACCAACGTCGCCTCTCTCACCAGCGCCACGTAGGCATCGCAGGCAAACCGCACGCCGGGCAATACAAAAGACGGCAAATCCTGCAGACTGCTCTCCGATATTCCGACTGCGGCCGCGAGCCGCTGCCAGAGGGCCAACCCGCCGGCGGCCTGTTCATTGCCATCCTGATCATAGAGTCTTCGCCTCCACATTCGACGGAATTCGGGGTCCTCCGACTTCGAGAGGATCAGGGCGTCTTTGATCGGGATGCGGGTTTGATAGTAGTAGCGGTTCAAGACCCATTGCTGCAGTTGATGGGGGGTCAATTGTCCATCATGCATCAGCACATGGAACGGATGCTCATGGTGATAGCGTTGCAATCCGAGGCGCCATAAGCGTTCTTCAAATGCAGTCATATGACGACCTCCATCCCGTCATACGCGACTTCCACACCCGCTTCTCTTAGTTGGCGCCGCTCAGGGGAATCGTCGCGCAAAATGGGGTTCGTATTGTTGATGTGGATCAGAATCCGGCGTGAGCAGGACTTTGCAAGCACTGACAGGCTGCCGTTGGGACCGGCTAATGGCCAATGGGCCATGTCTTGCGCCCTCTTTCTTCCGATGCCGAGAGCCACCAATTCGTCTTCCGCCCAAAACGTGCCGTCGAACATGAGGCAATCGGCCATCGCCACGATCCGTTCGACGTCGGAATTTCCCGCGCCGACGCAGGGAGCGTATCCGAGGCATGGCCCGCCTGATATCTCGCGCACCAGCAGCGCGATGTTGTCATCGATCTGAGATGCCATCTGCTCTTCCAAATAGAGCGGCACTTTTCCCGGAACGGGAATCGCGGTCACGACGAGTTGGGAAGGGCGGCCGTCAGGCCTCAACAGCGCCTGGCTTGCATGCAGTTTTAGCTCATGCCACGTCACCTGTCCCGGAATCCGGTTCAGCGCTCGATAGAAGCGGTTCTCTGTTGTGACGGCGTGGCGGACGGATTCCGTGGCATAGACATGTACTGGCTGGGACTCTCGAAGCGACAACAGGCCGAGGCATTGGTCCAAATCCGCATTGGTCAAAACGATGCCGGCGAGAGGAGAGTCACGGACGGCTCGTGGATGCAACGGAGGGAATCCCGCCAACTGTGCGCCGATCTCCGGCGTGGCATGAATCAGAAAACAGGTGCCTTCGCTATCGGTCAACGCGAGGGAGGTGTGTTTCCGCGCGGTGGCCGCAATGGTGCCCTTCCGCAGTCCGGCGCAATTCGGGCAGCCGCAGTTCCATTGGGGAAATCCACCGCCGGCCGCCGACCCTAAGATATGAATTCGCACGATCGTTCACGCGACATTCGGGACGGATTGAGAATCATCGCCTGTCCGGACGACCTCTTCCGGCTTCGAACCTCGCTCGTCGAAGTCGTCCTGATAGCCTCCGATTTCGGCGCTCATGTTGATCTCGGTATAGGCGGGTGTGGTCCAGGTGACCATAAACACTCCTCTCGCTAGCTCTATGGGGATCGTACTGGGAGGTATGGTACGGGCACGTGATACCTAATGATACCCAGAAAATCCCTAGGTATAGCCGTTCGCTCATCCTTTGCTTCATCGCACAACAAGACCAGGTGACTCCGCCTTGATTGCCGAGTACTATTGAACACCCAAGTGGAGGCTCAACCTACTCGACATGGTCCTCGCGTTCGTATAGACAGTCCTGAATGCGAAACGGCACGTTTGGATGGCGGCTCATGGGTGAAGGGTTTATGAGGGGGAGACGCTCGCGGTGATGGCCAATTGGCGGATTGGCACCAAGCTGCTCGTGCTCACGGTGCCGCTGATCGCCGTGGCGACGCTGCTGGCGACATGGACTCTGCACACGCGCAATGCAGAGCGCCTGCAGGAAATGCTCAAGCACCGCGCCCACAGCATCGCGGCTCAAGTCATGGCCGATCGGCAGTATTACGGCGCTGTGGTCGTGCCTCGCGTGGGCGACCTGAAAGGCTCGCTCGGAGCCGACTATCGCGACGTTCACGGGCGCTTTCCACTACCCGCGACCTTCGTGCGCGAGGTGTCCGAACAGCTCGGCCGTTCGGGAGACGGGTACGTGACCCGGCTGATCAGCCCCTGGCCCATCAATAAAGAGATGGGACCAAAAGATTCGTTCGAGAACGACGGGTTCGCGTCGCTGGCCCATAGTCCCGGCGACCCGTTCGTGAGGACCGATACGGTGGAAGGACGAGCGGTCATGCGGGTCCTGATGGCCGATGTCGCCACGTCGACCTCCTGCGTCAGCTGCCACAATGCCCATCCGCAGAGTCCCAAACGTGATTTTCACCTCTACGATGTGATGGGCGGCCTGGAAGTCATCATCCCGATGGACCAGTATCTCGCGGAAAGTCGCCAGGACATGGCGATGGCGCTCGGCGGTGGATTGGTCCTCTGCTTCTTGGTGTTGGGCATTGTCTCCATCGGAACGCAGTGGACCGTCACCCGTCCATTGGCTCACATCGCCGAGCGGATGTCGC
>JAICVE010000301.1 GCA_025935475.1 Nitrospira sp.
AGGAACCACCGACATCACCGCAGATTTCCGCTTGATCGCCGCGACCAACCGCGATCTCAAAAAGCACATCGCCTCGGGCGCCTTTCGAGAAGACCTCTTCTTCCGTCTGAACGTCGTCGCGCTTGAATTGCCGCCGCTGAGACAGCGCACCGAGGACATTTTCCCCCTGAGCATGCAGGCGCTGCTGCATTACGGAAAGGAGTTCGGCAAGGACGTGACCGAGATCGACGCTGAGGCCCGGGGATTATTGGAGCGCTATCACTTTCCCGGCAACATCCGCGAGTTGCAGAACATCATCGAACGGGCGACGATTTTTTGCTCGGGACGGACGCTGGCGGCAAGTAGTCTGCCGCGGGAATTGCGCGATCAGGCCAAACAGACGGCCATGTCCGTGACACATGGAGACGGTCAAGTGATCCGTGTCGAAATGCAAGTGGGCAAGCACACGCTCGGCGAAATCGAGGACAGTATCATCGAGGAAACCCTGCGGCTCGCCGATTACAACAAGAGTCTTGCAGCCAAACAACTCGGCTTGACCAGGTTTGCACTGGACCGCCGCCTAAAAAAAATCAAAAAAGACGACTAGCCTGCTACGGGTTGGGCGCGACGAAGACGAGAACTTTCAGCCGCTGTCCACTCTCATTCTTCACGCCGTGTTCTTCGCCTGCCGGAGCCATCGTCCCCTGCCCGGGTCCCAGGATCTGCTTCTCCGTTCCCACCTGGAATATGCCTTGCCCTTCGAGTACGAGGTAGACCTTGTCCTGTTCCCCGTGGATATGTCCCTTCTGTTCCTGACCCGGCTCAAAACAATAGACGTCGCAGAAAAACCGATGCGTTTGAAAGATATTGTTTTTCTTCATTTTATCTATACTAAACACTTGATAATCTGACAACTTTATCACCTTCATGCTTGCTCCATTTCTCCAGTCTCCTCGTCCGGTGTGAGACCCCATTCCCCTTGCCTTTGACCAGTCGGACGGTTTTCAGTTACGCTCACGTCCGGCCGGAGTTGAGGCATCATGAATCGAGCCGAGCGACGCCGTCAAGAAGCCGAACGAGGCGTAGCGCACCAACGTTCCACGGCGACGGTCGAAGCCTGGCTCGAACAGGGACGCGTCCATCAACAGGCCAATCGCCTGACAGAAGCCGAAGCGGCCTACCGGCAGGCGCTCGAGCTCTCCCCACACCATGCAGAAACCCTGCATCTTCTCGGCCTGGTCACGTTTCGCCAGCAGCGCCTCCCCGAAGCCTTGCAGTATCTTCACGCCGCCGTCGACCGTCAGTCTTCCTCTCCCATCTACTGGTTCAATCTCGGCGTCGTCTCGCAAAAAGCCGGCCGCTCGCCGGACGCAGTGACCGCCTATCGAAAAGCCATTTCGTTGAATCCGCGCTACTCCGAAGCTTACGGAAATCTCGGAAACATGCTCCGCGATGCAGGCAACCTGTCAGAGGCCGTCAGCGCCTACCAGCAAGCGCTGGCGCTCAATCCAGCCCAGGCGGACACACACAATAATCTCGGAGTCGCCAGAAAGGAGCAGGGTGCTCCTCTGGAAGCCATCGCCTGTTACCGGAAAGCCCTCGAGCTGAAGCCCACGCATGCGGAAGCCCATAATAATCTCGGCTTAGCCCTGATGGAGGTCGGCACGCTGCATGACGCCATCGCAGCCTTTCAGCAGGCGCTATCTCTCGCGCCGGGCTACCAGACGGCCCGCTACAATTTGGGGATGGCCTGGTCGTGGGCCGGGGATGACACTAAAGCCTGCCAGTGCCTCGAACAGGTTGCACGTGCCCGACACGATCACGGCAACGCCGTTGTTGAAGCCGCCGTCTACCGGTCGCGAGTCAAGCATGATGCCGAGCAGATCACGTATTTGCTCGACCAGCAGAAGCTGGACCACACACAGCGCTGCTACCTAGAGGCGCTGCGACGCCTAGACGAGCGTCTCGTCCTCGACGCATCGTCGGGAAACCGTGTGGTGATCGATCGGCAGACGCTCACGGGCATCGCGCCCTCCTTCAACCGAATCCTCATGTTTGAACCTCCCGCAAGGCTCGAGCACGGGGCCCTCAACCCGTTGCTCGATTCCGAAGCCGTCGAACGCCAATATTATGCCCAACGTCCTGAGGTGACCTATATTGACGGTCTCTTAAATGACGCGGCGCTGAACGCGCTTCGCCGCTTTTGCCGAGAAGCCACGATTTGGAAGAAGGACTACGAGAACGGGTATTGCGGCGCGTTTCTAGGAGACGGCTTCGCCTCTCCCTTGCTGTTCCAGATCGCCGACGAGCTGCGGATGAAGTTTCCACTGATTTTTAAGCACCATCGGCTGACCCAGGCCTGGGCGTTCAAGCATGACAGCGCCAGACGGGGACTGAACATCCATGCGGACGCCGCGGCCGTCAACGTCAATTTTTGGATCACTGAAGAAGAGGCCAATTTGAATCCGGCCACGGGCGGGCTGGTGGTGTACGACAGGGAGGCTCCGGCAAGTTGGAACTTCAAAGACTACAACAGTGACCGAAATAAATCACAAATCCTAACGTGGCTGAAGGAGGCGGGAGCTCAAGCCATTAAAATCCCCTATCGAGCCAACCGAGCGGTCGTCTTCAATTCAGATTTGTTCCATGAAACCGATGACGTCACTTTTAAGGACGACTATGTGAGTCGCCGCATCAACATCACCCTGCTCTATGGCCATCGCGCACAAGCCTGATCGAGCATCAGCCGGCCTTCGGCAAGACCATCCATCCGAGCAACCTTTCAAGATCTGCCGCCGGCATGGGACGACCGAAGAGATAGCCCTGCGCCTGGTCGCAGCCTTCGGCCATCAGCATCGAGCGCTGCCGCTCGTCCTCGACTCCCTCCGCCAGTACTTCCAGTTGCAGGCTATGGGCCATGGCAATGATGGCGCGGACGATCGGCACCGGTTGCACGAGACTCAAGAGTTCCCGCACGAACGATTGGTCGATCTTGACCCGGTTGACTGGCAGCCGCTGGAGATAGCTCAATGAGGAATATCCGGTCCCGAAGTCGTCGATCGCCAACTGCACGCCCATGGTGTTCAGTTGTTGCAGCACGGTGATTGACGTGTCGACATTGCGCATGGCGATCGACTCCGTCAATTCCAGCTCGAGGCGATTGGGCGTCAGCCCCGTTTCGGCCAATGTGTCTTCGACCGCTTTCAACAACGTGGTGCCGTGAAACAGCGAATTGGACACGTTGATCGAGACGCGAGGAACCGCAAGTCCACGTTGCTGCCAGGCCCGGTTCTGGCGGCAGGCCGTCCGTAGCATCCATTCATCAATCGCGCGGATCATTCCCGTATCTGAAGCGGCCTGGAGGAACTCGGCCGGAGGCAGCAACCCTCGTTGCGGGTGCTGCCATCGCACCAACGCTTCCGCTCCTATGATCCGCCCGCTGCGGAGATCGATCTGCGGCTGGTAATAGACGACAAATTCCTCGCGTTCCGTCGCGTGGCGCACTTCACCCTCGAGCCGCAACCGCTCATTCGCCGCCGCGTTCATGGCATTCGAATAATATTGGACGTTGTTTCGCCCCTGCTCCTTCGCGTGATACATCGCCGTGTCAGAATTCTTGAGCAGGACGTCCACGGATTCACCATCGGCAGGAAAAATGGCGATACCGACGCTGACCGTGACAAAAATTTCATGTCCGCTCACGGAAAAGGGCCGTGCCAACGCTTCGAGAATGCGTCTGGCAACTTTGCTCGCATCCTGCACGTCCCGCAGATTGGTCAACAGCACCGTAAACTCGTCGCCCCCGAGTCGCGCCAACTCATGGGTCTGCGGGCCATCCGACGACCGGCCGATCGAATCACTGTGCCGGACTGATTCCGCCAGCCGGTCGGCCACATGCTTCAGCAGCAAATCGCCGATGTTGTGTCCCAATGTGTCATTGATGACCTTGAAGCGATCCAGGTCGAGAAATAACAGTGCTAGATGATATTGATAACGATGCGCATGCGCGATCGCCTGCGTGACGCGATCTTTGAA
>JAICVE010000512.1 GCA_025935475.1 Nitrospira sp.
CGCTGGCCGCCCGAGAGTTGTTCGGGCAAATGCTCGAAACGATCTTCGAGCTGCACGAGGGACAACAGTTCACGTGCTCGTTCCTTCACCTTCGCAGCCGGCCAGCCACGCAGGTGGAGGGGGAGGCCGACATTTTCAAGGCAGGTCAGGGTCGGGAGCAAGTTAAAGAACTGAAAAATGAACCCGATCTTGTCCCGGCGGATCCTCGTGAGCGCGTCGTCCGAGATGTTGGAGAGCGCCTCGCCATCCACGTGGACCTCGCCCGTGCTGGGACGATCCAGCGCCCCTATCAGATTGAGAAGTGTGGACTTGCCCGATCCGGACGGCCCGACGATGGACATCATCTGACCGCGGGGCACGGTCAACTCGATATTGTCGAGGGCGACAACGCCGGTCTGCGTCTCGAACCGCTTGCTTACGCGCTCCAGGTGGATCATCGATTACAGAATTTATCGGGTTCCGTCGCAAGTCCGTGCAGGAGCGCGCGGAGTCGATGCATTGATCGAAGTCACTTCTGAACGCGACTTAGCCATTCGAGTTGGAAACCCAGCCAGATAATGCCATTCGGCTGGGAAACGCGCATCCCCTTTCTTGGCACCAAAGGGTAGCTTTCGGATGGTGCCGCCTTTGGTCGGCCTCCACGGCGACTTTTTACGGATTCCGAATTCGCGGTCCCATTGGTCTGGCCAGCTAAGACACTGCAAAAGAACGTACTTCCGAACCACCGCGCAAGATCGCCCCACTCGGCATCGCTTCTGCTATCTCGCAGGCCAGACAAGTGCTCACAACTTTCTTGCAGCGGGGTCGAACGATGAAAATCAGCAAGGTAATCTCACACAGTATGTTGACCGCGGCGGTCGCCGGCCTGGGCCTGATGGCGACGCCGCGAATCGCAAGCGCGGACTTCGTCACCTTTGACGTGGACGAAAGCGTGGTGACCGGCGCGTTGCCAAATACAGTCAACGACGCCTTCAAGCTGACGGGCAGCTATAACGAGACACTCACCATCACTGGCGGCGGCACTACGTTTACCGCCGATGCCTTCGCCACCTTCATCGGCTATGACGATATCAATGGAGACCCGATTACCACGACACAGATCAGCGGGTCGACGTTGGGTGGTGACAACCTGTACGACATCGTTGCGACGATGTCGGCGACGGGCAACATTGTCCCATTCGGGGGCGCCCTATTCGGTGGTGGCGTTTGCGGCTCCACTGTTTGTTTCGACGCCACAAGCGGGTCGGCAGCCCTGTATCTCGACCCGGATCAGAACGGAACGACGGCTGATCTCCTGTTGACGAGCAACACGATCCTGCCGGGAAGCACGGGCACGACGAACAGCTCATCGGATCCGCGGACCGGCCAGTTCAACCTCAACTTCGGAGACATCGACCTGACGGCTCTTGGGAAGGCGTATTTCCCGACCTTGTCAAATCTGCTGCTCACCTCCACCGTGAATGGCGACTTCGACTCGATCAATCTCGCGTCAACGAGTGGGCAGACGGTCACGGGTGACGTGAGTGCCCAGTTCACAGCGGTTCCGGAGCCGGCGACGCTGACGCTGTTTGGCCTCGGCTTGCTGGGCGCGGCGCGGCGCAGGAAGTTGGCCCCGAAGGCGTAACGAGCACTTCTCAGACCCCCTGCAGAAACCAAACGCCCCGGTGCCATCCTGGCGCCGGGGCTTTTGTCCTCGATGCCCAGTTGGTGCTTGGCGATGGCAATCGCCAGGCTGTTCA
>JAICVE010000008.1 GCA_025935475.1 Nitrospira sp.
GTGAGCACCTGGCCGGGCTGGCATGCACCAGTGAAAGGAGTGGCGGCGTTTTCTACCCGCACCCGAACATCCTTACAGACGAAGTGGAGCGAGCGGTTCCGCAGCATCGCCCCTGGGAGCAATCCTGCCTCGAGCAAAATTTGAAACCCGTTGCAGATGCCCATGACCAAACCGCCGTTCTCTGCAAACTCTTTGACGGCGTTCATCACCGGCGAAAACCTGGCAATGGCTCCAGTACGCAAATAATCTCCATAGGAAAACCCGCCAGGGATAATGATCCCGTCCAGCCCAGATACTGTTGTCTCTTTATGCCAGATCATCTCCACCTGCTGTCCGAGCACGTCCTGAAAGACATACTGACAGTCGTGGTCGCAGTTGCTTCCGGGAAACACAAGGACACCGATCTTCACTTCTTCTCCTTCACCTCTGACAGGATCCGCACGCTGATTCCAAAATACTTCACGTCAATTCGTACCGATATTCTTCAATGATCGTATTTGCCAACAGCTTCTCGCACATCTGCTTCACCTGTACCTCGGCTTTTGCCTTGTCGTTCTCGTTCACATCCAATTCCATGTACTTGCCGACCCGAACGTTGGCGGCGTTTTTGAATCCCAGCGAATCGAGCGCATGTTCAATCGCCTTGCCCTGTGGATCCAAGATTCCCTGTTTCAACGTCACATGAATTTTCGCCTTCACAATTTGCTCCCCTGCTCACCGGATGCCTTGGTCAACTCGTCGACATACCGTCGAATTCTAAAAATGATCGCTACCGTCGCAATGCCGCCAACGGCAAGGGCTGCAAACGCCCACCGCCACGGTGAATCGTCCAACCGATACGCCATTAGCGCGACGACCCCCGCCCACACGACCACCGCCGCCACCAACCCATAATTCAAAAACGCCTTCAACATGCCCTTTTCTTCTTCCTTCCCCCCCAAAGGACAGAGTGGCTTCCTCTTACGGGTGACGGCGAACGGGCGCCGCAGCGCGCGCAGCGGGGTCCCTACACCAGGCGGGGGTGCGAGCACGCTGGGACTGTTCGCCGACAGGACCCGCTCTTCATCTTCAACCACACACCCGCTTCAACACCTCGTGATACGCCTCCTCTATCTTACCCAAATCTTTTCTGAACCGATCCTTGTCCATCGACTCCTTCGTCGCCTGATCCCAGAACCGGCAGGTATCAGGTGAAATCTCATCGGCCAAAATCAGCCGGCCGCTGTGCAAGCCGAACTCCAGCTTGAAATCAACCAGGATCATTCCCCTTTCGGCAAAAAACGGCTGTAGGACACTGTTCACTTTCAATGCGAGCCGCTTGATTTCCACTAACTGTTCAGGCGTCGCCAGATTCAGGAGGCGCACATGATCATCCGCAATCAGCGGATCCCCCAACGCGTCGTTCTTGTAATACCACTCGACAATGGGAGGGAGAATCGCCTCCCCCTCCTTCAGGCCCAACCGCTTTGCCAGACTGCCCGCGACCACATTGCGCACGACGACTTCAATGGGGACGATCGCGACCTTTTTCGTGAGCATTTCCCGATCGCTCTTCCGCTCCACGAAGTGCGTGGGCACCCCGCTCTGCTCGAGCAAGCGAAATAACCGCTCCGAGACCTTATTGTTGATGATGCCCTTTTCTACGATCGTCCCCCGCTTCTGCGCATTGAACGCCGTCGCGTCATCCTTGAAGTATTGGAGAACTTCATCGGGATGTCCGGTGGTGAAGATTTTTTTGGCCTTGCCTTCGTAAATAAGTGTCCCTGTCGCCATGGTGTCTCCCCATCGTCTCCAGGCGTTTACTGTGCCAGGATCTCGATGATTTCATCCAATCCCCTGGCCGTGCCGAGCCAGATCGGATGACCAAATCGTCTCGTGTATTGGTATTCTTTCACCTTCTCGAGTGCCAGGATGAGGCTGTGGAAGTCCTCGAGCTTTGAGGTTTCGAAATACGTAATGAAATCCATATCGTCTAGACCAGTTGAATGGTAGAGTTTGCGCTTCACCGTCTTATGGTAGGGCAAGGCCGCCTCGGTGTGCTCCTTCATCATGGCCGCGCGCGGCTCCTGGTCTAAGGCCCACCAGTCGGCGCTTTTTCGAATGGGAATGACGACGGCATACGGTTTGGCGCCCGGGTCGCTCGCGGTTTTTAAATCAGCCTTCATGTCATCAGGGAACCCCGGCACGTAGTTGGCCCGCTTGGTCAACCCATGCATGATCCCGGCGACTTTCAATTGCTTTCCAAATGCGCTGCCCTGGAGATCGACCAGAAACTTTTGGATGTCACGCATCTCGTGGGCATGGGCGCGAAACAGGATATCCGCATGGTCGGAAAGACCCCGCAACAGATACATGTCGATCGCGATCTTTTCTCGATGCTGCTCCACCACACCCTTCAGTACGGTCAAGAGCGCAATGCGCGTGGCCCCTTCTTTCCTCCCCCAGTCATCATTGAAGCTGTAGGCAGCAAAGGTTCCGTAGACGCCAGGATCCGTCAAGAGTTTTTCGCGGTCGGAAGCCGCAAACGCCCCGTTCGCCCACAGTGACGCGACCAACACAACGATCCCAACGCACCCAGCGTGTTGAACGGTCATGACCTTCCTTTCGTTGGCTTGGAACGTGAGCCGTTTCCGAAGACTCGCTTAAAAATGTCGTCCACATGCCGTAAATAATATTTCGGATTAAAACAGGCAGCAATTTCGCTCTTCGTGAGATGTTGTGCAACGAAGGGGTCCTTGCTGACCAGCTCCTGCAATCCCCCGGAGCCGTTCCAGGACGCCATCGCATTGCGCTGCACCGTCTCGTAGGATTCCTTTCGCTGCGCGCCCTTCTCAATGAGCGCCAGCAGGAGCCGCTGCGAGTACACCAAGCCGCCCGTGAGTTCGAGATTGCGCTTCATGTTGGCGGGATAGACGACGAGGTGCTTGATCAAATCCGTCACCTTGGCCAGCATATAGTCGATGAGAATGGTGCTATCTGGCATGATGACCCGTTCGACCGACGAGTGGCTGATGTCCCGCTCGTGCCACAGCGCCACACTCTCCATCGCCGCCAGACTGTTGGACCGGACCAGCCGCGCTAGCCCACAGAGGTTTTCCGACACAATCGGATTGCGCTTGTGCGGCATCGCCGACGATCCTTTTTGGCCAGCCGAAAAATACTCTTCGGCTTCCAGCACCTCCGTCCGTTGCAGATGGCGCACCTCGGTCGCGATCTTCTCGATCGTCGCCCCAAGCAAGGCGAGGGCCGTCGCATAGGCGGCGTGGCGGTCGCGCTGCACGATCTGGTTGGACACGGGGTCGACGGTCAGGCCAAGTTTTTCACAGACATACGCTTCGATGTCCGGACCTTGATGCGCGAACGTGCCCATGGCGCCGGAAAGCTTGCCGACGGCGATCTCCTTGCGCACCTGGTGTAGCCGAGCGAGATGCCGGCTCACTTCCTCGTGCCAGATGGCCAGTTTGAAGCCGAAGGAGATCGGCTCTCCATGGATGCCGTGCGAGCGGCCGACCATGATCTGCGCCTTGTACCGAAACGCTTGGCGCTTCAGGACGGCCAAAAATCCCTCGACTCCTTCGAGAATCAGGTCCAGCGCCTCGGTCATCTGGATGGCCAACGAGGTATCGACGATGTCCGAGGAGGTCAATCCCATGTGCAAGAATCGATGCTCAGGCCCAATCGTATCCATCAGCGATTCGAGGAACGCGATCACGTCATGCTTGGTGATTTGTTCGATCTCGGCGATGCGAGCCACGTCGATCTTCGCCTTTTTACGGATTTTCGCGGCGGTTCCTCGCGGCGCCTGCCCGGCGCGCTCGAAGGCCGCCGTCGCCTGGAGTTCGACCTCCAGCCAGATCTCGTACTTGTGCTTGAGATCCCAAATGGCCTTCATGTGCGGACGGGTATAGCGTTCAATCATACGAGTCTACAACCCTCACCCGTGACGCCTGTCCTGCCGAACAGCCGTTTGCCGTTTCCCTTCCAATTTGGCCTCAGTCATCAGCACCTTGTCCAGAATCCCATTCACGAATTTGGCGGCTTCCTCGTCACCAAAATCCCTCGCCAGCTCGATGGCTTCGTTTACCGTCACCTTTGCGGGCACTTCGTCCAACCACAGCAGTTCATAGGCACCCAGGCGGAGAATGTTGCGATCCACGATCTGCATTCGGCTGACCGTCCAGTTGGTCGCGTACTTGCCGATCAGCGTATCGAGGTCCTTCTTGTGTTCCAACACACCGTTGACCAGTTGCTCGGCGAACGCTTTGACGTCCTCGCTTGCTTTGTACTGTTTCCAGAACTCGTCAAGGCAGACGCCGGGATTGCCATGAATGTCGTATTGAAACAGGATTTGCAGCGCTCGCTCGCGAGACTGATGGCGAGATCCCATGATCAGGAGGCGCGCTTTCGCGCTGAACGTCGCGTGGCGCCGTTTTTTCCGACATTGTCCTTCGATGGTGTCGTACCTTCACCGCCCCGAATCATCTGCATCACGGTCGCCATCTCGATCGCAGACTTTGCGGCCTCACCTCCGCGATTGAATTTGGTCGGCTCTGCTCGGACGATGGCCTGCGCCACCGTATCGGTCGTCAGCACGCCGAAAATAATGGGCACATCGGCGTCCAAGGCCGCCTGTCCGATACCCCGACTCGCCTCCGCGCTGATGTAGTCGAAATGAGGGGTGTCGCCGCGAATCACTGCCCCGAGACAGATGACGGCATCGAACCGTTGCGTCCCGGCCAAGGTCTTCGCCACGAGCGGGATTTCAAATGCACCGGGCACACGCACGACCTCGATGTCTTCCGGCACCACGCCGTGCTTCGTCAGTCCCTCAACACAACTGCTCAACAGCTTGCTGGTGACGAATTTATTGAATTTGGAGACGACGATCCCGAACTTTAATCCCGTCGCATTATGAGTGCCTTTACGAAGTTTCATGCAGCTTGTGCTTTCTCTTCTCTCTTCGCCCCACCCCTCGGAGGGTGGTTGGGATAGTCCCAAAGTGCGCGCGTTGATCGAGCACCGACCTTCGTGTGAAAATCTGATCCGACTTTGCGTGCGGCGATCGGCGAGCACGGGGACTACCCAACCGCCCGACTCAAACCTTTTTGAGTATGTGTCCTAGTTTTTTCTTTTTGGTCGTCAAATACCTGACATTCCCCGCGTGCGGCTGAATCTCGATCGGTACTCGCTCGACCACTTTCAACCCGTAGCCTTCGATGCCGACGATCTTTCGTGGGTTATTCGTGATCAGCTTGATCTGATGCAAGCCGAGATTCGCGAGAATCTGGGCGCCGACGCCGTAATCCCGCAGGTCGGCCTTGAAGCCCAGCTTGAGATTCGCCTCCACCGTGTCGCTGCCCTTATCCTGTAACCCATATGCCCTGATCTTGTTGAGCAGGCCGATACCACGTCCTTCCTGATTCAAATAGAGCAGTACCCCACGTCCTTCCTTCTGAATGATTTCCATGGCCGCGTGCAGTTGGTCACGACAGTCGCACCGCAACGACCCCAGTGCATCGGCCGTGAGGCATCCGGAGTGCACCCGCACCAGCGTGGGCGCACCGTTGTCCACCCGCCCTTTGACGAGCGCAATGTGCGTGATGTGGTCGATCTCGTTCTCGAATGCGACGGCATCGAATTCTCCGAAGATGGTGGGCAGCCGTGCGCTCGCCATCCGCTTGATGAACGTTTCCCGGCGCATGCGGTATTCGATCAGGGCCTTGACCGTCACCATCTTCAGTTTGTGCGCCTTGGCAAATTTGGTGAGTTCGGGCACGCGAGCCATCGTGCCGTCTTCGTTCATGATCTCGCAGATGACGCCGGCGGGCTGAAGCCCCGCCAGACGCGCCAGGTCGACCGATCCTTCCGTTTGCCCCGCGCGGCGCAAGACGCCGCCCCGTACTGACTTCAGCGGAAAGATATGGCCCGGACGCGCCAGGTCTGTCGGCTTTGATTTGGGATCGATCGCCACATGAATCGTCGTGGCACGGTCCGCCGCCGAAATCCCAGTCGTGATGTCTTTGCGGGCGTCGATCGAGACCGTGAAGGCGGTGCCAAACACTGCTGTATTTTCGACTGCCTGCTGGGGCAAGTGCAGTTCTTCGACGCGCTCGGGAGTCAGGGCCAGACAGATCAATCCGCGTGCATGCCTGGCCATGAAATTGATGGCCTGAGGGGTCACCTTTTCTGCAGCAATGACCAGGTCGCCTTCGTTTTCCCGGTCTTCGTCGTCGACCAGGATCACGAATTTGCCCCTCTTGATGTCGCGGACGGCGTCTTCGATATTGTTGAAAGGCTTCGCCATAGCTGAACGGATGAGCGTCAACTCGCGATGGTCAGGGACGAACAATTTATCATTGAACATCGATGATTAACATGGTTTTTTTGGGCCACTTTCCTGCGGGAAAAGGCCCTATCCGTGCGGTTCTCGCCCGACCAGTGCAGCCCTGCGTTGGGCCGCCATGACCGTCATGAAGGCGCCTCCCGCTGCCACAACAAAGCACCAAAGACCGGTTGCATACGTTCCCGTCAAATCCTTGAGCCCTCCCAAGGAGAGCGGAAGTAGGAACCCGCCGATTCCGCCAGCTGCGCCAATCACGCCAGATGCCAGGCCCATCTGCTTGGAGAACCGGTCAGACACGACTTGGAACACCACGCCATTTCCAAATCCCATGGCTGCAAGCCCCGCCATGAGCAGCGCCACTCCCCATGCCGCTTCTGGCAGCCATCCCACACCTGCAACAATCGTCGCGATCGCTCCGAAGACAAACGGAAGCACGCGAATCCCTCCGAGGCGATCTGCCGTGTATCCGCCGAGCGGCCTGATGAAACTTCCGAGCAGGCCTCCGAGGGCAGTAATAGACCCGGCTGTGACCCGGTCGAACCCGTATTGGTCGTGCAGAAATATCGGCAGGAAACTGCAGACACCCACGAATCCACCGAACGTGACGGCGTACAACAGACAGAGCCAGTGCATGGCGGGCTGTGAGAGGCCCTCGCGAAGGTCATCCCACCAGGGCTCGCGTGGCTTCAGCCATCCAACCTGTTCGTCACCCCGAACCATGAAGGCAAAGAGAATGGCCGTCACCAGGACAGGCACCAGCGTCACCCCAAATACTCCGTGCCAGCCGACGGAGTTTGCCAAGCGTGGCGCCAGGAACATCGCAAGGACCGTTCCGCTGTTTGCCGACGCGGCAATGCCCATCGCCAGCCCTTGATAGGCTGGAGGATAGGACCGACTTGCAATGGGAAGTGCCACCGCAAAGCTGGCGCCGGCCACTCCAAGCAAGAGGCCGATACCGAGCAGTTGAAAGAAGTTTCCTCCGCCCAACCAGCCCCATACTAATGCGCCCATTTCGCCTGCCAGCAGGGAGAGGCCCGTGAATTTTGCACCCAGGCGATCGCTGCTCAACCCAACGCAAATCCGAAGGAGCGCCCCACTCAGCAATGGACAGGCCACAAGTAAGCCCTTTTGCGTCGCCGAAAGCCCGAATTCTTCTGAAATCGGCACGCCGAGGGATCCGATCAAGAGCCACGTCATGAAACTGACTTCGAAATGCAGCCAGGCGCCTGCCAGTGAGGGCCAATGTCCGCTCCGGAGGGTCTTCAGAATTGCCATGTTATGATCGACAGTCTATCGACAGTCTTATGAGCCGGTCAGGCATCATAGGGACATGGTGTTATCCTCGCAAGCAGTCCCTTAGGGACACCGGCAGCTTTGTCGAGACGGAAGCTTCTGCTATAGTTTGCGAATTCCTATGGCCAAACGCCGCGCCAAGAAACAAGAAACCGAAGTCCTCGAACCGGAAGTACTCGATCCGGCCGACGAGCTGCCGGAGGGAAGTACGCCGGCGACGGAGTTGCCGCCAGCGGCAGACGGCCGCCCCGATACGATGGCGGTCGTGCCGGTTACCGCCCTTCAACAGTATCTGGCCGAAATCCGGCGTCACCCGTATTTGTCGAAAGAAGAGGAACTCCGGCTCTTTGAGGAATATCGCGCGCATGGGAGCCGGGAGGCGGCTGTGAAGCTGATCATGGCGAATCTGCGTGTCTCGGTCGCGATCGCCGCTGAATACCTCCATACCGGCGCCGACCATATGGATCTGATCCAGGAAGGCAATGTGGGCCTGCTCCAGGCCATTAAGAAATTCGACCCCTCGAAAAACGTTCGCTTCCATGCCTACGCGGCCTGGTGGTCGCGGGCCTATATTCTGCGCTATCTGTTGAATACCTACCGACTGGTCAAGATCGGGACCACGCAGGACCAGCGCAAGCTCTTCTATAATCTCAAAAAGGAAAAGTCCAAGCTCGAGCGAGAGGGGTTTGCACCGGACACCAAATTGCTGGCTGATCGGTTGAACGTCCGCGAGCGCGACGTGGTCGAGATGGACCAGCGGCTCGGCAACTGGGAGCTGTCGCTCGATCAACCCATCGGAGAAGACCAGGACGGCAGCCTGCTCGATATTCTGCCGTCCCAACAAGTACCGGCCGACGAGCAGCTCGCTCATGACCAGCTGCAAACCCTCTTCCGGGAGAAGCTGGCTGAATTCGTGAAGACGCTCGATGAACGCGATGAGGATATTCTGCGCAACCGCCTGCTATCCGAGACGCCACTGACCCTCGACGATCTGGGCGCCAAATACGGCATTACCAAGGAACGGACCCGTCAACTGGAGGCGCGCATCATCAAGCGCCTGCGGGACTACATGAAGAAAGACATAAAGGATTTCGACCGTTTACGCGCCTGACCTTCTTTTTCTTCTTCCTACCCACGAATACGCTGGAATATCCTCATGACCTTCCGGTATCATCCCCACTTCCCGAGCGCTCGGGGGGCCAAAAGATTTTTACGTCGGTCCCTCTTGACTCAATCGAAGACGGGGCTATCTCTCGCTCAGCTTCGCAAGATCAGGGATTCTGCTCGCGCTGGGTCTTAGACCTGCGCCATCGAGTGCGAACCCGTTCTAAATTGTCGACATCTTTCGGGTTAACTTACACCACGAGGAGGTTTGCGTTATGAGCACAGCGGCGAAGGAGAAGAAGAACGTGGCCAAGGGCTTTCAGCCCCTCGGCGACAGGGTTTTCGTGACCTACACTGAAGAATTGGATCGGACGTCAGGCGGAATCTATGTACCTGATTCGGCCAAGGAAAAGCCCCAACGGGGAATCGTTCAAGCTGTCGGCAAGAAAGTCGAGAACGTGAAGGTCGGCGATCAAGTCCTGTTCGACAAATATTCGGGCAGCAAGCTCCGGATCGAGGATGAAGAGTGCTTGATCCTCAAGGAAGAAGATATCCTCGGGGTTTTCACGAGCTAATCTGAATCAACCACTAGACGACTGACTTTAACGGAGGAATCACATGGCTAAGCAACTACTGTACAGCGAGGCAGCTCGGGCCTCCATTCTCAAGGGGGTCAACCAGCTCGCCGACGCCGTCAAAGCGACCCTCGGCCCCAAGGGCCGCAACGCGATTTTGGACAAGAAATTCGGCGCGCCGACGATCACCAAGGACGGCGTGACGGTGGCGAAGGAAATCGAGCTGAAGAACCCGTACGAGAACATGGGCGCGCAGCTCGTCCGCGAAGTCGCCAGCAAGACCAGCGATACGGCCGGTGACGGCACGACGACTGCCACCGTCTTAGCCCAAGCCATCTATCGCGAAGGTGTGAAGAACATTACCGCCGGTGCGAACCCGATGGAAATCCAACGGGGCATCAACAAGGCCGTGGAAGCGGTCGTTGACGAGTTGAAGAAGCTCAGCAAGCCCTGCCAGAACAAGACCGAGATTTCTCAAGTCGGCACGATTTCAGCCAACAACGACAAGACCATCGGCGACCTGATCGCGGAAGCGATGGAGAAGGTCGGCAAGGACGGCGTGATCACGGTCGAAGAAGCTAAGTCGATGACCACCTCCCTGGATGTCGTCGAGGGCATGCAGTTCGACCGCGGCTACATCTCCCCCTACTTCGTCACCAACGCCGAGCGGATGGAAGCTTCACTCGAAGAGCCGCTCATCCTCATCAATGAAAAGAAAATCAGCAGCATGAAGGACCTTCTCCCAGTTCTCGAGCAGGTGGCCAAGATGGGTAAGCCGCTCGTGATCCTCGCGGAAGAAGTCGAAGGCGAAGCGCTGGCCACCCTCGTGGTCAATAAGCTGCGCGGCACCTTGAACGTGGCGGCCGTGAAGGCTCCTGGCTTCGGCGATCGTCGCAAAGCCATGCTGGAGGACATTGCGATCCTCACAGGCGGTCAGGTGATCTCTGAAGATCTCGGCATCAAGTTGGAAAACGTGAAGCTGACCGATCTCGGCCGCGCCAAGCGCGTGACGATCGACAAGGACAACAGCACGATCGTCGAGGGTTATGGCGATCCGAAGAAGATCGAAGCCCGCGTGAAACAGATCAAGGCCCAAATCGAAGAGACGACCTCCGACTACGATCGCGAGAAATTGCAGGAGCGTCTCGCGAAGATCGTCGGCGGCGTGGCCGTCATCAATGTCGGTGCGGCGACCGAGACTGAAATGAAGGAAAAGAAGGCCCGCGTTGAGGACGCGCTCCACGCGACCAAGGCGGCGGTGGAAGAAGGCATCGTCCCGGGCGGCGGAACGGCGTATCTCCGCTGCATCAAGGCGCTCGACACCATCAAGGATGTTCCGGCGGAACAGAAGGTTGGCCTGGACATCATCCGGCGCGCCCTGGAAGAACCGCTCCGTCAGATCGTGAACAATGCCGGCGGTGAAGCGTCGGTCGTGATGGGAAAGGTTCGAGACGACAAGAACACCAACGCCGGCTACAACGCGGCAACGGAAGAATATGTGGACATGATCAAGGCGGGCATCATCGACCCGACGAAAGTCTCTCGCACGGCGCTGCAGAACGCTGCCAGCGTCGCGGGGCTGATGCTCACGACCGAGGTCATGATCACGGACATTCCTGAAGAGAAGAAAGAGCCCGCTGGTGGTGGCCATGGCCACGGCCACGGCATGGAAGGCATGTACTAAAGGGAACACCTTCGAGCGCTCTCGCTTGAAGTCGAAGGGCCCGGCGGGCGACCGCCGGGCCCTTCGTGTTTGTAGCGCCGCGGACCGCAACTACAATAAGAGCATCACCCTCATCCAGGATCTGACGTGATCGTCGAAGTCGAGTCCAACGAGAATTGTGTCGATGGCGTCTTCGCCCGATTTAAGGAGGCCGGACCAGCCAGGCCGGTCATTCAAGTGCGGCTCTATGACCGGAATCCCGCCGGCGAGTGGTACTGGGTGACGGGATGGACCGACAATTCCGAGGCGCCCCTGTGCGCCGCCCATGGGCAACTCGTCGAAGACTCCGGTTCAGGTCTGGCTCTTCTTGTCTTCGGCGGCCTTTACGGGCTGCGGTTCAAACCGGTTACCATGGAAGAGCCGTGGAGCCTGGAGAGTTCCCATCAATGGGGCGAGACGCATCTCTCGCTTTCCAACGAACGCGACGTCCGCTATGGGGAGGCTCCCGCGTCGTAGCGATGGCGCACTGTTGACCAAGCTCAGCGGCGAGCGTTAATCGACTCCAGGACTTTCTTCAAGAGGAGCGATGTCTTTCGCTCATGGAAGAAGGCACGGAACGTTCGATTGACGAGGTCGGTATGGCACTGATGATCGGCCAGAAATTGCGTCACGCCTCGCGCTCGATCTTGCGTGTCATATCCCATCCGAATCGCGCAGTGCGCAAGTTCTTCAGCCTGATCCGGCAACGAGTGCGTTTGCAGATCGTGCACCATCTGCAGCTTGTGTTCGACGTCCCGAAGAAACAGATAGGCGGACACAAGGGCGTCGCGCTCCTTCGCTGACAACAGTTTCTTCGCGGCGAACGCCTTCAACGACCCGAGCGTGCCTCGGTTGAGCAACGCCGGAACGGCTTTACCGGCCAGCACTTGAATGGTCTGCACCAAGAATTCGATTTCCCTGATGCCGCCGGTGCCAAGCTTCACGTTGCGCTGTTCGTGTCCGCGATCGGCCATTTTGGCATCGATCAGTTCTTTGACCGCTCGCACATCGTCGATAACGGCCATGACGCCGGCCAAGCCTGGCTTGGCGTGGCCTCGTCCCAACACAAATGGCGTCACCATCCTTACGAACGCCTTGCCCACTTCAGAAGAGCCGGCCACCGGCCAGGCTTTGAGCAGCGCGAGTCTCTCCCAGATCTGGCCTCGCGTCAGGTAGTAATTTCGATAGTCGTCCAACGAGCGGGCAAGTTGTCCGACCGACCCCTCCGCGCGAAGACGCAGGTCGACGCGGAAGACGTACCCTTCCTTGGTCGGCTCACTCAAGGCCTTGGTCAGCTCGCGCGAGAGAATCTCGAAATACTCCTCATTCGAAATCCCGGCGGCCACCGCCTTGGCTCCCGTCGCTCGGGTTTCACCTTCGTGGGACGCGTAGACGTAGATCAGATCCACATCCGAGCTGTAATTCAGCTCGTGCCCGCCGAGCTTTCCCATTCCGATGACGGCAAAGCCCGTCTCCAGCCATTTCCCCTGCCGGTTTTTATGCATGGGCCGTCCGTATTGACGGCGCAGGTCGGCATCAACAATCTCATAGGCCGCATCGATCAAGAGTGCGGCCAGATCTGACAGGGATGCCGTCGTCTCGGACACATCCGCCAGCCGCAGCAGATCCCGAACGCCGATGCGAAGCATCTCACGCCGGCGAAACCGGCGAAGCGCGACGAGTTTCAGCTCTTTCACGGTGAGACGGGCCAATTGCTTCTGCAGGGCATGCTCCAGACCGGCTCTCGTCGACGCTTTCGAAAGCACGTCCTCGTCGGCCAACCAGTAGACCAACATGGGATCGCGGATGATCGTGAAGGCAAGTGAATCGCTGTTGCCAAAAATGGTGGACAACAGGTCGAGCATCCGGGGAGAGCTGCGCAGATAGTCGAGAAAGGTGGACCGCGTCACGTTCTCGAGTAGCCGCTCCCAATGATTCAGTGCCTGATCCGGGTCGGCGGTGCGCGCAATGGATTCCATCAGACTCGGCAGAACGGCGGCGAGCTGGTGGCGCTCGTGCGGGTCACCGGCCATGGATTGGAGATTACGATCTGCTTGTTCGACGTCGGTCACTCCGTAGGAAGTCAGGATGCCGCGCACGTCCTGGGGATGACGTTCCAGCGCCAGCAACAGCGGGGTAGGATCGGGCTTCCCAATTGCCGTTGTCATTTGAAGCGGAGCCGACTTGGAAGTCTCTCGCTTACTCCACGGACGACGGAATGCCTTTTTCGTACCCACATTGTCCTCAGCGATACGTTTTTCCACAACCTCGGCCGCACCGATGCAAGAACGAAGATCGCTGGAATGTGCGTGCTCACGCACATGGAGCGGGAGAGTGAAACACAGCACCCTTTTCAACGTCCTGCCGGCGCGGCATTATACTGTCAGCCTGCATTGCGCACAATGAAGGTTCGTGAGATATACTGGCGCCCCAATGGCCCACTCCGACCGCGAAGAATTCCTCAACGCCTTACTCTCGATGAGCCCGGACGTCTCCCCGGATATTCTTCGAGATTTTGTCACCCGGATGGACGGAGAGTATTTCCGTCGTATTCCCGTCCCCTCGATCGCACAGCATGTGCGGATGGCCGCGGCATTGACGCCGGATCATCTGTCCGAGTGTGCGGTGTCCGAACTTCGCGACGGCCACTTCGAACTGACGGTCGTTGCCTACGACTACTTTGCAGAATTCGCAACCATCTGCGGCCTCCTCTCGGCATTCGGGCTGAACATCGAGGAAGGCCAGATCTACACCTTCAGCGAGGCGGCAGTTTCCAGCCCACCCACGAAATCGGCCTACGGAGACCGCCCGCGCCAACGCCCCAAGCTGCGTCCCGGCTTGAGCCGGAAAAAGATCGTGGACGTCTTTCGTGTCCAACCAGTCGGCAATGCCTCCTTCACGCCGGACGACCAAGTGCGCTTCGCGGGCGAGCTCCGTTCGTTGATCGGCCTGCTGGACGAAGGGAAGTTCGAGGACGCCCGGCATGCGGTCAATCGTCATCTGGTCGAACATCTGGGCAAGCGGCGAGGCTCATTCAGCGGCTTACTGCATCCGGTCCAAATTGGATTCGACAACAGCCAATCGCCCACCGACACGATCATGGATATCCGGTCGGACGACACGCCAGCCTTCCTCTATGCCTTCGCCAACGCGCTGGCAATGAGAAACGTGTACATCACGAAGGCTCGCATCGACCTCGAAGACGGGAAGCTGCACGACCGATTTGCCGTCCGCAACCGCTACGGCCAGAAGTTGACCGACCCGGCCGAGCAGCAGCAGCTGCGCCTGACGGCTGTCCTCATCAAGCAGTTCACCCACGCACTCACCTGGGCGCCGGACCCCACCAAGGCTCTTGAAGCCTTCGACCAATTTCTCGATCTCACGGTTCAGGAGACGAAGGGCAAAGCTCGGGAGAAAGCCCTCGCGTTTCTAAGCGACAAGAAAACGTTTCCGCTCTTGGCCCGGCTTCTCGGCGCCAGCGATTTTCTCTGGGAAGACTTCCTCCGCCGCCAGCATGATCACCTCCTGCCGCTGCTTCACGACTATCGTGACGCGCCACTCATCACGCCGCGCGCGACGCTCCGCAAGGCGCTCGACCGTGTCGTGGATCGGCCTAAAGATGAAGTTGGACGGAAAGACGCGCTGAATCGCTTCAAGGACCAAGAACTGTTTCGCATCGATATGAAGCACATCGTCGAGCCGGACACGAGCCTCGCCGACTTCTCCATTGCCCTGACTCAGTTGGCCGAAGTGATCGTCGAACGCAGCCTCAAAGACTGCCAGGCGAAACTCAACAAGCTGTACGGCGCCCCCCGCTTGGCGAACGGCAAGCCCTGCTCTTTTGCCGTGATGGGCGCGGGCAAATTCGGCGGCCGGGAGTTAGGCTATGCATCGGATATCGAGGTCCTGTTCGTCTACGGCGGCGCCGGCCGTACCAACGGCAAGGCCGGCATCGAGAACAGCGAATACTTCGAACGGCTCACGCAGGAGTTGCTGCAGTGGATCGAGGCCAAGCAGGAAGGCATCTTTCATCTCGACGTCCGCCTGCGTCCCCACGGAAGCAAAGGCTTTCTCGCCAATCCTTTGGACGAAATCACCACGTATTACAGCGAGCACGGACTCGCTGCGCCCTTCGAACGGCAGGCCATGATCAAACTCCGCCATGTTGCCGGCAATGCCGCCCTCGGAAAACAGGTCGAAGCCCATCGGGACCGTTATGTCTATAGCGCCACGTCCTGGGATGTGGCAGCCGCCCTCGACCTGCGCCGGCAGCAGCTCAAACAACTCGTCGAGCGCGGCACGGTGAACGCCAAGCTGAGTCCAGGTGGAGTCGTCGACATCGAATACGCCATTCAATACCTCCAGCTCATGCATGGGCATCGTCATGCGGTGCTGCGCACCCCGAACGCTATGCAAGCACTCGCGGGACTCGTGGAGTGCGGGATTGTCAACCGACAGGACGGCGAAACCCTGCGAAACGCGTACCTGTTTATCCGAATGCTGATCGACGGACTGCGCATGGTTCGCGGCCATGCCAAGGATCTCGTCCTTCCGCCCTCCGATTCAGAGGAGTTTATCTTCTTGGCCCGCCGCGTCGGCTACACGACCGACGACTGGCAGGCGGGGGCGAGGCATTTGAAGACGGACATCGAAGAACATATGAGAAAGACAAGAGAGTTCTTTGAGAGGAATTTCGGAAAGTTGTGACATTCAGAAGAGGCGGATCCTGCGGCCGACCAGGCAATGGCGTATATAGTTATCGACTACTTTGGGAAAAGTTAAGGAACTGTTTCGCAGCGCCCTATAGAAAATCGGCACAAGCCTTCTTTCGACGTGTACTATCTATGTGCGCTTCGATTTACGAAAGGAAGACGAACATCGATGCGAATTATGTTCGCCCTGCTGTTTACCGTGCTGCTTTCGGGTTGCATTAACATCACCACCGAGTTGCAGCCGAGCAATACCGACGTCAAAGGCGTGCTAATGGGAGAAGACTGTACGCCTATTGTCCTGGGCATGGGACTCGGCACGAACACCATCGAAGGTGCGAAAAAGGACGGGAGGCCAATGGGAGACGTTGGCGAGTTCCGCCGACATATAAAACTCAATGATCGAACACCTATTGATCGAATACGCACCCTTCAGATCACCAATTTTTACATATTGTTGATTGGGTCGAGCTGCATCCAAGTGGTCGGAGAACCGGTGAGCTCACAGTGATCGCAGCGAACCCCGATTCCTTTCAACGGAGTGCATAAGAAAACATGGACAGGATTGAAATCTATACGGACGGTGCCTGTAGTGGAAATCCCGGAATTGGCGGTTGGGGTGTCTTACTACGCGTGAAGAGCATCGAGACGGAGCTGTTCGGAGGCGAGCCGGCGACGACCAACAATCGCATGGAATTGCGTGCCGTCATTGAGGCCTTGCAGACTCTCGGGCAGCCGGTCGAAGCGCGGATCTACACCGATTCCCAGTACGTACAGAAGGGGATCAGCATCTGGATCCATAGTTGGAAGCGACGCGGCTGGAAAACCATGAGCAATGAGCCCGTCAAGAATGAGGATCTGTGGCGTCGCCTCGATGCGTTGACCGTTGGTCACACGCTCGAATGGCATTGGGTCAGGGGACATTCAGGTCACACGGACAACGAACGAGTGGACGCACTGGCGCGTGCCGGTCTCGAACAGGCGCGCCGGGCTGCCATCCTGGCCGTTGAGACAGCTGGAGAAACGATTTTGGATGCGGGGTGATGCGGGTCCTGCCGCTGACCAGCCCAGTCGGCTTCGCACCCCGCCCTGGTCAGCATCACCCGCCTGAATACAATAATAGGAAAAGCTCTGAGTGCGTTAGAAAGAGAAAATGATCCAAGTCACGAAAAAGGAAGGTTTTTACACGACGTGTTTGCTAGGAAGGTTCCCAGGCGACTGAATGTGGATCATGAGGCTAGATTTGCAATAGGAGGCGATTCGCAGAGGAAACCTCGATGCTCAAGCTCATCACGTTGGCGGCATGTGTGATTGGCTTTGTCTTCCTCGGACCGAAGGCATGGGCCGAATTTCGTCAGGCGCGCCCGCAACCTCGTACCCGTGTGAGCAACAATGCGGAAAACAAGGATACTCCTAAGAAGTCACGCTCAAGCCGCCGCCTGACCTCAAAGCATATTCCATCGCGACGTCTCTCAAAGTCTCGTCATCTAACCCGACGTTCGGAGGGTTCATGAGCACCGGCGATTCACCGTATCTCGTTACATGGTGGCGAGGACGAGGCGGAGAAGGCCGGAGAGATTTTCCGTTTGAGCTGAGGGCATTAATCGGTTGACCTGTAAATTATAGCCGCCTTCCAGAGCGACCTGCGGTTTCCAGTCTCGAACAGGTTCGAGCTCCCACGTAAGGACGCCCTTCCCGCCGATCATGTCCAGGTCCACAAGTTTATCACTCGATCGCGTGCCGAAGTAGTTCCCGATTGCCGTCAGGGCCAGCCGTTGGCTCTGCTGGTACTTCATGGTGAGAGAAGCGGACGGAGAATTAGTCTTCGCACCCGACCATTCTTGCTGCTCGGCACGATAGCCGAGCGTGGGAGTGATGCTCAGAGAATCGACGGGACGGAATGACGCCATTACGGTTTGGGTGTTGACTTGGCTCTCTATCCCATGCTGCAGCTGATCAGTTTCGAGACCGTAGCCGGAGGCCAGCTTGGCATCCCACACAGCACCGCGATAGCCAAGCGCTGCCTCGAGCCGGTGAGAATTGGCCTTCTGGGGAGAGAGGCTGAGGGCCTCCATCGTCTGGCTTTCCGCATTCTGCGCGTAGCTCAATGCGACGTGCGGCCATGCGGCCTTGTTCCATGACACCTCGGTCCGGCTATACCTCTGTTCATTCCCTGCGGCGTCGGCTGTGAAGTCCGTCCGTTGTCCGACGGTGCTCCGAACAGCCATGGCTCCGTTCTGCCATTCTCCCCAGGCTTCCCTCCGCTCGTGACCGGATCCTTGAGAGAAGGCTTGGTCTGCCGTGCGATAGGTCATGCCGTAGCGGACGAGCCCCGTCGAACCAATGAGGCCGAGTCGCATCATGCGGGCGGATGGATCTTCCACCCCAGGGCCTCTTTGGTTGACGGCCACTTCCGTTTCTGTGGCGAATGCTCCCTTCAGCCATGTCGTTGTGGCCAGAATTCCCTCGGTGCGGGGACGATCAGTCTCGGGCGCCAGGCTCCGTACGCTCGATGGGGCGATGGGAGTCCCATTGGCCATCGGTATGACGCTGGTCTGGTACGGAAACGTTTCCGCCGGTTTTGGGCTCACTTGCCATATGTCCTCGCTCCCCCAGACGGGGTTGCTGCAAAGAAATACCACGGCGAGAACCGCAAGTTTTAAAGTGTCATGCATGCCTCCGAATGTAATCAGCTCCCCGTCCACATTCAATGGTCCTGGGTAAGATTGTTGTAAAATGTTTCTAATCTGGTGTTTCGCGAAGCAAGACTAAATTTTGCGAGACATGAGGCGTTTCATAGTAGAATACCCTCCATGTTTCACCTGACACTTCGCGATCTCGCATTGTCCTTCCTTTCCCTTTCGCTCCTAAGCTGCGAATCGACCGATCGGCTGGTCGCCGCCACCCAAAAAACGATGACGGGCCGGACAGGAAGGGATGTCGTCGCCCTCATCGGGGGGAAGGACCCTTCAAAGATCGCCAAGGAGCGTCTTGATACCTATGCTCAGGATCCTGAACGCGTGCTCCGAGATCTGCGTGCCGCCCAGCATGAGTTTCAGGCGTTGTACGATGCCCTCACCGGGAACGTCCGTGAAAAGTGGGGCCCTAAAGAGGTCAAGCTGCCCGAGAA
>JAICVE010000224.1 GCA_025935475.1 Nitrospira sp.
CATATTCAGCCGAGTGAGGATGCGACGGTGGTTAGCCCGAAAAAAGCGACACGGATGGATCGAGCCCCAACTTTAAAACGAAGTGCATGAAAAGAAGGCAAGATCATGGTACGAAGACATCGGTGGTGGGCGATCGGGGGGTTCATCGTCAGTCTTATCGTCGTGACGCTCATCCTGGCCTCTGTCCTTCTCACAGGTCCCCTCAAACGTTATGCGGAAGACCAGGCGGCCCAGCGACTAGCGGATTATGACGTCCGGATCGGCAGCATTCACATTCATCCTTTCAGGTTGGCGCTAGAAGTAAACGATGTCATCGTGCGCCAACGCGCACATCCTGAACCGCCGCTGGCGACGATTCCCAGCCTTGTGGCGGATGCTCGTTTCTTGCCTTTATTGACGGGGACTCTGGACCTAGATTTGCGCATCGACCGCCCTGCGCTCTCTGCCACAGGTGAGCAGGTCGACAAGATGATGCATACCGAAGACAAAGAAGAAATCAAAGAGGAGGCCGCTGCCTGGCAAGACACGATACGAGGCATGCTGCCGGTGCGTCTATCGCTCTCTATTTCACAAGGAGAGATCACTTACACAAGTAAGCCGTCGGTGGTTCCCATCCATATAGAACAATTTGAGATTGTCGCAGACAATGTGACGAACCGGACAGACGGCGACGACATGTATCCTTCCGTGCTCCGGGTCAGCGGGCGACTTCCCGACCAGGCAGAGCTCGCCCTGAATGGCCGTGCGGATTTTCTGGCCAAGCCTGACCCCCGCGTCAAAGGAGAGATCCAAATCAAACATTTCTCGTTAACAAACTTGATGCCGGTATCCGGACAGTACAATGTGCAACTCCAGCAAGGCGCCCTTGATGTGATTGGTCATGTGCAACACTCAGGCAATACGACCGTGATCGACATCAACCAATTTACTCTTGAGGGCGTCAAGGCCGATTATGTCCATTCGGCTCAGACGAAGCAGAAGGAAGCCGCACGTGCGAAGAAAGGGGCAGAGAAGGTGAAGGAAGCCCATCAAGATCCTACGCTCGTGTTGAAAGTTACCCACGGCAAGATACTGCACAGCGATGTCGGCTTTATCAATAAAGCGTCGTCGCCGGATTATCGGGTGTTTTTCTCCGACTTGGATCTCGATGTCGACCATTTCAGCAATCGGCCGGAGGAAGGAATGGGACAGATGACACTGACAGGCAAATTCATGGGCAGCGGGCCGACGACCGTCACCGGATCATTCCGACCCGAAAAGCCGAACCCTGATTTCGACCTTCACGTGCGCATCGTTAAGACGCAAGTCCAGACGCTCAATCAACTGTTACGGGCCCATGGACAGCTCGATACGACAGGAGGCACGTTTGCCTTCTTTAGCGAAATGACTGTCAAAAACAATCACATCGACGGCTATGTCAAACCATTCTTGAAGGATGTCGAAGTATATGATCCCGAGCAAGATAAAGATAAGGCGGCGTCGCACAAAATGTACGAAGCGGTTGTCGGAGGGGTACTCGCTTTATTTACAAACAGCTCAACCGGGCAAGTGGTTACCGAAACCAGTGTCACAGGCCCCGTGGAGAACCCAAAGGAAGATACGTGGCAGATAATTGGAAAGCTTGTGCAGAATGCTTTCTTCAAGGCGATTCTTCCAGGCTTTGCAAAGAGCATTGCAGGTTGAGAATCTCATCGGGGCCAATCAGTCGTCCTATGCCTTGATATAAGGCATCTGCTTTCTTGGCCGCTTCCCTCATTACCCCTGAGAGACAGGATTGCGACGCTGACTCTACCGGTGATCGCTCAGGGGAACTCACTACACGACCAACTCTCTAAGATGCCTTTAATGGCTTCTTAATCTTGTTAAGTTATGCTCTGAAGGGAGTTTCACATGCACCTTACTGTCCATCCCTGCTTAGACCCTTGCCGCCTTGGGTCACTATTGGGATCACTTCAACAAAGGTTAGTATCCACGACGATGTTGTTGTCTTTTTTCACCCTAACTGGGTGTGCGGGCGTTAATGTTGTGATGTTATCCACTGAAAGCTTTCCTCCCGAAACTGAACACATCCAAGCGCTCGAACGGGAGCCCATCCGGCCTCATGTGCAAATCGCCATTTTGACCGTGGATAGTCTGTGGCTGAGCGAGAACTCAAGGCGTGAGAAAATCCTTAAGAAAGCCGGCACGCTTGGAGCTGATGCCGTGATATTTGGAGCCCTTCGCTTGCGACCACAAAACGAATCCAATCGCCCCGATAACCAAGTCTCCCCTTCGCCCTCCTCGCCTCCAGACGAGAAGCCAGTCCCTGACGACCTACACTCGTCCCTTCAAGATGCCAGTAGTGATGGCGATGTCAAAATTGTCCTCGCACGTGGCGGCCGCGGAGGAGGTCGTAGTCCAGGAGGATATAGGGGTTGGGGTGGAAGGAGACCTTGGTGGGGCGGCTATTACGGACCTTCTTGGGGCTACTACGGTCCTTACTACGCGCCGTGGGGTTATGGATTCGCTCCGGGATCGTGGAGATATGGTCCGTATTGGAGAGGAGGCTACTACAACTCTCTGCCATATTCGACCTATGGCGTTTACCCTGATTATGGGTACGGATACGTGAATACGGTGACAGTGGGAACGGCGATTCGATACAAATAGTCCAACCGCGGGTCCAATTCAATAAATCACCGGTCAAACCCGCAAGTGCTACAAACAGAGAGTAACATTTAACAAACACGTTATTTCATCTTCTCATGAGCCAACAGATATTAAGTTTTACGAGTGAGCCCATTGAGGAAGCCGATGTTCTGTAAGTGTTTCTTCGAACAAGTCCCGATTGATTGCCTGTGCGGCAATTGCACCTTGGCCTGCCGCGATGATCATCTGACAGTTCGCCGTCGTCACACAGCCTGCCGCATAGAGGTTGGGAACGCTCGTTCTTAAACAGTGATCCACCACGATTTGACCATCAGCAGTCAATTCTGCTCCCACGCTTCTTACGAGATCGCTATGGCAAATGTCGCCCCGTGTCACAAACGCCGCGTCAATATTAAGGCTTGCACCATTATCGAATCGCAGTGAAGTGATCTGCCCATCCTCATGCTCAACTGTATGGATGCGTTCCTTTTGAATCATGACCTGATATTCCATCAGCCAGCCATGATGGCTGGAATCCCATACCGGGGTCTGTCCGTTGGTACAAATGGTCACGCTGGGCGAAAACAGCAACATAGCAAGCGCATAATCAGCCGCTTCATTGTTGCAGCCGAGGATGACGATTCGTTTTCCTTGAACCCGGTACGCATCACAATCCTTGCAGAAAAACAGGCTATGACCCAAGCACTCTTTTACGCCAGGAATGTTCGGAGGCAAATGGGTTAAGCCTGTGGCGATGAGCACACGCCGTGCCCGATATCGGTGGCCTTGTCCGATCAGCTCAAAGCAGTGCTCGTTTTGTTGCAGCGACTGAATCTCATCGTGCACGACCTCCACATGAAACTGTCCTACCTGTTTTATTCCTCGGTCGAGAAGTTCACTGCCATCAATACCATCGGGAAACCCGAGATAGTTTTGGACATCCGGTTCCCATTTGGCCATGGAACGTTCTGAATGGATGAGCACTGGTTTACGACGCGCGCGTCCGAGATAGATTGCTGCCGATAGACCAGCCAATCCACCTCCCACGATGACCACTTCGAGTTTCTGGTCTTTCATTTCGCCACAGAAGATAAAAAGATGCCCTTACCTATGGGTTCATGACGATCTGGATGCCTTCGGATATGATGTGTGACAACAACACTTGGATCGATATCTCCTTTCGGAAACCTTTCACCACATCTTCAACAATGGTGAGCGCTGGTGTCGGTACTATTTGGCTTGGTCGAGTCCAAGGACATCTGAGACCCGTTCCGCTTTCTTGAGGTGGACTGCCAGGATCGGCAGTGTCGTCTCTGCCCATTGCTTCAGTCTTGCGTTGTGTGACATCGCCGCATTTTCAAACTCCTTAAGATCTTTTCGATGATCATTGAGCAGGTAGGCAATGAATGCTTCATCGAATTCTTTGCCGGATAGATGGGACAATCGCTGTTGTTGTGTTTTTTGTTTGGCGTCGAGCTGAACAGGGAGGTAGATCCCTTCCTTTGCGGACAGCTCTTGTAGTTCTTGGCCCGCATACTGATGGTCTTCAATGATCTCCGCGCCATAGTCCTTCACTTCCTTGCTAGAAGCCTTCTTGACTGCTAACTTCCCGAGCGCAACTACCGCCAACTGGCCCTGGGCTGCCTTCTGTAGGAACGCCACTTCATTGGCATCTAGTTTTTGAGCGGCCCACAGCGGAGTCGTGGTGAAACAGGTGGTGACGCTCACTGCGATGAACAAGTAACGGGCCATGGAGCCTCCATTCGATGATCTGGCAGCAGCCTTGCTGTACTATGGAACAGCCATTCATGTGAGAAAACTAGTAATGGCCCAAGAGTAAGCGAGTCTTCCTTGGTGCTTCCGCATATCCTAGGAGGTGACCTAGGCGCGGTTCTTCTCCTGCCAAGTCATAATGAATCAAACCTACACGCATCTACACGCAATAAGGAGGGTCTAGCTCATGGGGATTTTTACGTCAAATCCATTGTTCGAAATGTTGAAGAAAGACCACGCGAAGGTGAAGGAATTGTTCGACCAATTCGAAAAAGCCACCGATCGGCGAACAAAGGCGCGCCTTGTTCAAGAAACGTTACTCGAGCTTGATGTACATGCCACGTTGGAAGAACGGCTCATCTATCCTGCAATTCGTGAGGAAATTGACGCAGAAGATTTAATGGACGAAGCGTTGGAGGAACATCACGTCGCGCACACCCTGATGAACGAATTAAAACGTATGTCACCCGGTGATGATCGGTATGACGCCAAGTTCACCGTCTTAGGGGAAAATATCAAACACCATGTGAAGGAGGAGGAGGGCTCGATGTTCCCCGAAGCGGAGAAAGCTGATTTAAACTGGGAAGAGTTGGCTCAGCAAGCGATGGAACGGAAGGAAGCGTTCAAAGCAAGAAAAAGCGGCAGTAGGGCAAAAGGAAAGAGCGCAAGAGCAAAGGCAGGGAGAAAATCACGTGCTCCACAGTTAAGGAAGGCCGCTTAACGCCGAAGAGTGGAAAGGACTGGCGCGCGCGGGTTAGCTAAGGAATGTAGGTCGATCCATATCTCATCCTGTTTTATGCGATGACATGGTTTGGACCGGTCAACTACCCGTCGTGATCGGAGAAGCATCCAACGACAAGAGACTCGCCTGAGCCGGACTGGAGAGACGAGTCTCGACAATCCTCTCCCGAGTTCAAGATTCCAACACCG
>JAICVE010000022.1 GCA_025935475.1 Nitrospira sp.
GCTCACCGCAAGCTCAGAAGCCAAGCGAGCGTTTTCCCCTTGCATGGAAGACAATTGGCTACACGATCAGCACGCTGCCGTTCAAGCTCTGCGCTACGCGACTTCGCGCGGTCGGAGTCAGTCTGTGCCGATCGGAAAGAATCACTGGCGCCGGAGCGAAGGGAGATGATTTCCCGATCGCGATCGGCAAGCTGCTTCTGTGCGGCAGCGAGTTCATCCTTCAGGCGCTGCTGTTCTTTCTCCCAGGCCGCCGGGTGGCGGTATTCGAACCCCCCATCACAGCAGATGGCGTCTTTGAGGGTCTCAATTTTCTGACCGCTGCATCCGACGGTGACAATGAAGGCCATCGGGGCAAGTGTTGATAGCGTGAAAAACTTCACTCCAAGGTCCTCTTTTATTTGCGGTTCAACAGCCTATTCATACAGACGACGTGCAATGCGCACACTTCGTCGCCTTGATCGGAATGGTGGAGAGGCAGAGGGGACAGTCTTTAGTGGTCGGAGCCGAAGCGGCGGCGGGTGTCTTGAGCCGGTTCACTTGCTTCACGAGCATGAAGATCACGAACGCGATGATGATGAAATCCAACACGGTCTGCAGAAACACACCGTAATTGACGGTGGGAGCGCCGGCTGCCTTGGCCGCTGCGAGCGAGGGCTGAGGAGTCCCCGAGAGATTCAGAAAAAGGCTGGAAAAATCGACTTTGCCCAAGAGCAGACCAAGTGGCGGCATCAGGACGTCACTGACAAGCGATGTGATGATCTTGCCAAAGGCCCCACCGATGATCACCCCGATGGCCATGTCGAGGACATTGCCCTTCATGGCGAACTCTTTGAACTCTTTCAACATACGGTCCTCCTTTCGCAAATCACTCGGCTAGCGTTTCCTCGTGGTATCGAGCGCGTACCCGAGCGTGATGAGATAGAGATTGTCGGTGTCCCCGGTGCCCGGCGCCGGCTCGCTGTTGTAGCGGGTCGTGATCTGGAAGCTGCTGACGAACCCTTTCCAGATCTTGAAGCGGACGCCGTTGTCCATCGTCATAAACACATTGGAGAAATTTTGGAGAGAGGGAAACAATTCACTGAAGTGGTAAATGGTAATGCCGTCGTCGAAAAACGGCCAATTCCACTTCACCGAAATACGCGCGCGGACACTCGACGTGTCTCCGGTGGTGTTGAAATCTTCATTGAAATACGCCAACCCGGCTTCCGTGTAGAGGGTCATGTCTTTGGCAATGCCCGAATAGTCGTCGCGGTCGACCCACTGATACCCGGGGCCGCTGGCGAGCGCGGTTCTCAATTTGAGGTCCTGGAATTTATCACTTTCAAAATACGCGGACGTAAACCAGAAAAATCGCTTCGTAATGAAGAAGTCCAGCTTGATGGTGGCTCGAGCATTCCTGGTGAGGAGTGCGCCTGAGTCATCGCCGTACACATAGCGAATGTTCATGGTGAGCCGTAGGAGGTCACCGCGAGCGACTAATTCGCCGAGCAGACTGGCGTTGCGCAAATGACTGTTGCCGGTCGTTTGCGAATAACCGCCCGTGAGATTTCCGACGTAAATGACCGACGGCTGAATCAAGGGATTGACGGACTTGATGTCGCTCATCGGCACTTCCATCGTACCCTTCAGCGGCTCCGCATGAATGACCAGCACTCCATCCGGGCCGGCTGTTGCGGTTCCGTTCAGGACCGTGCCCTCTTTCAAGTGAAAAGGAATCGGATGGGTGACCGTGAGCTTGGCCACATTGTCCCATTTGAGTTTGATTAGGTTGTCCGGATTGGCCGGATTCTTCAGAAAGAGGATTCCACCGTCCATTTCGAGCACTTCTCCATAGATGACGCTTCCATCCTTCAACGTCACCATATCGATCGGCGCGGTCGCAGCAGGGGCAGGCTCTTCCGCGTCTGCGGGCGCGGTGAATCCCGTCAGGAGCATGAAAAGCAGTAACACGGTCCAGCGACGCGTCCGCATGTACGTCCCTCCCTGTCTGTGATGAACAGGCCCTCGAACATCGAGCGCGCTGGTCGAGAGTCAAGTCCCCACAAAAATAGCTTAGTTGTATAACCGAATGCCGAGAGCTTGGCAATGATGAACGTCTGTCCCAGTGAGTTGGTGTACAGCTGCGTGGGCGCGGCGTAGCAGGTAGGAAATGTTCTAGCGGCCGAGCAACCCTTTCAGGAGATCCTCACCCTCCTTCTTGAGATCTGATGGTTTGGTCGTGCCTTGGAGCAGTCCTTCGACCGTCCCCTTCACTTTTTCCTGCGCCTGTTCTTGGAGCTTTCCAGTGAGCGCTTTGGTATCGAGTGCATAGGAAGGATTCTGCACTGTGCCGGTGATGAGAAGCGGCAGTCGCAGCCGTCCATCTTTCATCGCCATCTTCGCCAAAGACGATGACCCGGCAATTTTCTGGCTCATCGCCTGCGAGTGATTCAGATTCACCGCGAGATTCAAGCGTTGATCGAACCCTACTGTGCCGTTGCCCGTCGCCTGGAAATCATGACTGTCCGCCAGGAGTCTCTGGATGTTGACGAGGCCTTGCTTGATCATGAAATCGGTTTCGAGCGTCGAAAAGGCCGTGGCTTTCGCCTGATCGAGCGAGACGCCCGCGACTTTCAACAGCGCGACGGCTTCTTCCGTGAGGTTCACTCCTTCGAGTTTGCCCTCTTTGACTTCAACATGTCCCGGTCCCTCCAGCGCCTTTGTCAGATCTGGCATCGAAAAGCCGCGACCTGCGAGGGCGATGTCCGCTGCCGCCGTTCCGCTCATCGAAAACGTGCTGTCAGGACTCAGCGCTTCCAGCAGAGGCTTGAGCTGCAGACCTCGAATCAACACCTTTCCATTGAATGGCGGTGAAGCCGATCCCAGCGACAGGCCTCCCTGGGCTTTCGCGTCTCCGTTGAAGAGTTGAAAGGAAAGGTTGGAGAGCCGAGCATCCTGTCCTTTGAGATCGGCGTTGACCTCGAGATGTTTCAATTCGACAGGCTTCTTCAACGGGGTCTCCACAGGCAGGTCCGCCGTATTGATCGACGGCGAAGTCATCGTGACTTTGGCATGCCCTCCCACCAGAGTCCCTTTGACATCCAGGGCCGAGCCGCCGGTCTGGACCTTGAGGGCAAGATCTGCGACATCAGCCAGTTCCATGGCGGAGACTCCCTGCTTCAGCGGATAGGGCGCGTGAGCGACGGCATGCAGGTCCCTGATCTCCACTGGCTTGATCAACGGCAGGATGACCGGCAGATCGGCCGAATTGATCGATGGAGCGGAAAGGGTCGCGTCCAATTTTCCTCCAAGCAATGCGCCGCTCACGCGAATCGCCGTTTTGCCGATTCCCACCATGAAATCGTATCCTTGGATCTCGAGCTCTTGTGTCAACGGTCCGAAGCGCCCATCGAGCGTGACAGGAATTCCATGCGGCTGGACCGTCGCATTGAGGTGTACGGTGGGCGTCTCGCCGAGATGGACTGAGGTCAGGTGAAGGGCGAGATCTTGGATCTGATATTCCTGTGTGGCCGCGGCCGAGAGGTCACGGTACACCAGCGTTCCCCTGTCGATTGAAACGCGATCGACGGCGAGAAGGGCGAGGGCTTGCAGCGGATCGCCCTGTGGCGGCTGAGGCTTCTCTGGCGCGGCGGGAGGCGTCGTCCGTGGTCCCAGCGTGGAAAAGTTTGTGATGCCATCTTTGTTCTTGATCACCGTAATCAGCGGATCGTGCAACGAAACCTCTTCGATCTCGACCTGCTTGCTGAGCAGCGGCAGGAGCTTCACACCGACGTCGAGCGAACTCAGGGAAGCAAAGGGGCTGGCGCTGAAGGACGGATCGTCCATGACCGTAAATCCGACCACACGGGCACCGATGCGCGGCCAGAGGGTCAGCCTAATGCTCTGCAGTTCGATTTTCCGGTTCAGCGCGTCTTCAATGAGCGGCTTGTATTGATCTTGATAAGCGGCAAGGTCGACGAGAAACGGAAGCGCGAGGAGACCGGCGATGATGCAGACGATAACGATGAATAGACCGATCAGAAGTTTTTTCATGGCCGCCTCCTCGCGCAGTATAAGAAAGCGCATCAGACTGGTCAAACGCGCCTTGCCGCTCACGGAAGCGCATGCTAAAATTCGCCCTTCGATGCTCGCGGAGAGGTGCGAGAGTGGACGAATCGACATGCTTGGAAAGCATGCGTCTCGGCAACGGGACCGTGGGTTCGAATCCCACCCTCTCCGCCAAACCGCACTTCGTGTGAACCGCCCGCTCGTTATCGCCGTATCGTCATTGATGCGGGCGGATAGACACCTCAAGTGTGATTTAGGTTTAATGAGATTGTTCGACCCGGAGCCTCAATAATTGTGGCACCGGGATAGACACATTACGTATTCGGTTCTGATAAGGTGTCTCTCCATCTCAGAATGATTGTGAGGATAAAGGGGCTGGGCCCTGTGCAACAGAACCCTGTGAACCCCGCCAGGTCCGGAAGGAAGCAACGGTAAGCAGATAGTTTTGGGTGCCGCAGGATCACCTGGCCCCGCTTGCGGGAAGCTGAAAACGACCACCGGCTGCGTTCTCGCATCGCTCAAAGCCTCAACGTACCAACCTCGTACGCCTCGGCTTTTCGCTCGCTGCGGTCTTGCCGGATGGTCGTTTTGAGCTTCCCATTGGGACCGAGAAATAGGAATCATTAAGGATGGACTACCAAGTCTCCGCCAGAAAATACCGGCCGGGCACGTTCGACGATGTCATCGGCCAGCCCCACGTCGTCCAAACGCTGGTCAACGCGATGACGACCAAGCGCATCGCCCAAGCGTATCTGTTTTCGGGGACGCGGGGCGTAGGAAAAACGACGGTGGCGCGCATTCTCGCCAAGGCGCTGAATTGCGAGCAGGGTCCCACTGGCATGCCCTGCGGGATCTGCGTCAATTGCATGGAAATCGCGCAGGGTCATTCAGTGGATGTGATTGAAATCGACGGCGCATCGAATACGAGTGTGGATGACGTCCGCGAGATTCGGGAAAACGTCAAGTTCACCCCTTTTAAGGGGGCCTACCGCGTCTACATCATCGACGAAGTCCATATGCTGTCGAATTCCGCCTTTAATGCGTTGCTCAAGACGCTTGAAGAGCCGCCCCCCCATGTCGTGTTCATCTTCGCGACGACCGAGATCCACAAGATTCCCGCGACGATCCTTTCCCGCTGCCAGCATTATAATTTCCGCCGGATTGCCAAAACGGAGATCATCGCCCGTCTGCGCCACGTGGCCGAGCAGGATGGCATCAAGCTCGAAGAGCGGAGTCTCGCCGCATTGGCCCGGGCCAGCGAAGGCAGTATGCGCGACGGTCTGAGTTTGCTCGACCAGGCCGTGGCCTTTGGCGGCAAGTCCATCGTCCATGCCGAACTCGAAACTCTGCTGGGCGCGGTGCCTCAGGAATTGCTGCGGTCACTCATCCAGGCCATTATCTCGCAGGACAGCGCTGCGGCCCTCCGCAGCCTCTCTCAACTGATCGAAGGAGGACACGACCTGCGTGCCTACTGTGCCGACGTGGTCGAATACCTGCGCAATCTGCTGGTGGTCTCGGTTACTGCATCACAAGAGTGGCCTGCCCTCATCGGGGCCTCCGCCGACGACTTGGCGCAACTTGCGGCCGACAAGGGTTCGCTCACGCCGGAGCACATTCAACAGCTGTTCGCGCTTTTCACCCAGGCCGAAGACGCGCTGAGATTCAGTGCGCATCCCCGATTTGTCCTGGAAACGGCAGCGGTCAAGGCCACGCGGCTCCTCAGAAAGGAGGCCGTCGCTCCTGAACAGCCGGCCCGCGCGGCTTCTTCGGGTCCGACTCAGACAGCTGCTGTCCGATCTGAAACGCCCCCGACGTCGCGGCCGGTGGGCGCTGCCCCGAAGCCGTTCCGTTCGACCGCCCCTCCTGCAGCCGCGCCAGCAATTAGGCCTGCGCCCGGCGGAGCTGCCGCCAAGACGATCCAACCGCCGTCTTCGGAACCGGCGACGCGTCCCGCTGGAGCGCCGACGACTGGGGCCCGAACGCCGCAGGCCGTGACCTTGGATTGGGAGCGGTTGCAAGAAGAGGTCGGCCACAGTTTTCCCAACATCGCACCGTTTCTCGAAATGGGACGGTTGGTCGCTATCGAGGGCAACGCCGTGACGATCGGTTTTGGCAAGCAGGCGACCGTCGCTCGGGCCATGCTCGAGAAATCCGACAATATTCACGCACTGACTTCCTTGTGTGAACGGATGAGCGGGCAGCCGGTCAGGGTCCGCGTCGTCGAGCTGACGGACACGGATCCACCTGGTCCCACGATGGCGCAAATCAGGACGGCAAAAGAACAGGAACAGAAGCTCGTGCTCTTGGAACGGGCAAAGGCGCATCCGGTCGTTAAGGAAGCTCTGGAAATCTTCGGGGCGGAACTCGCCGATGTCAGAACGATCCCGAATCGACAAGAGGTGCAAGAATGAAAAATCCATTGGGCAACATGGCCAACCTCATGAAGCAGGCGCAGGCCATGCAAGCGCAGATGGCCAAACTCCAGGAAGAGGCGGCTACCAAAACCGTGACAGGAACGGCGGGCGGCGGCATGGTCAGCGTGACGGCCAACGGCGGCATGGAGATCGTGAGCGTCGCAATCAATCCAGAGGCCGCCAAGAGCGGAGACGTCGACATGTTGCAGGACCTCGTGTTGGCAGCATCGAACGACGCGTTAAAGAAGGCGCGACAGATGATGGCCGACCAAATGAAATCGGTGACCGGCGGCATGAACATCCCCGGCCTCTTTTGACAACGTCGCGATGGCTGTTGATCAACAGGGTTTGCTGGCGCGCTTAGTGAGAGAACTCGTCCGGTTGCCGGGGATCGGGCAAAAGACGGCACAACGCTTGGCCTTTCATCTGCTCAAGGCCGAACGGGAGGAGGCCTTACGGCTGGCCGATGCCATCCGCGCTGTCAAAGACGGTCTCTCGTTTTGCCGTCAATGCCGGAATATCGCCGAAGGGGAGCTGTGCGAGTACTGTTTGGATCCGAAGCGCGATCAGACCCGAATCCTCGTCGTGGAGGAGCCCAGTACGCTGTATGCCGTTGAGCGGGCTGGCGCCTACCGCGGACTGTATCATGTCTTACTCGGCGCTCTTTCTCCTCTCGATGGGATCGGCCCCTCGGATATCCGCGCCGAAGAGCTGATCGATCGCGTCAAACTCGGCGGTGTCCAAGAGGTCATTCTCGCGACCAACCCTACCATCGAGGGTGAAGCCACCGCCATTTATCTGACCAATCAATTGAAGCCGCTGGGCGTGCGGGTTTCCCGGATCGCCTACGGCATTCCAGTCGGCATGGACATCGAGTATGCCGATGAAGTCACCCTGTTGAAGTCCATTGAAGGCCGCCGCGATCTCTAAGCCGGCTGGCGCCTTTTCCATTGACCACATTTCAAAGGCCCTGTTATAGTTTCACCTTCATTTTTCCTGTGACTGGTGTTGAATGAAAACACGGAACTCGGCTAAGCGGCCGGCGCGGAGGACATCTGTTGCGGCCAAGCGAGCCCGCAAGCCGGCAGCTGGAGGCAAATACAGCGCCATCAGACGAGAATTGGAAAAACAGCGTCAAGCCATTCTGGATGAGACCGGTGAAGGTCTCACCAAGCGCGAGCGGCCGGAGGCGTTTCCGGACGTCAGTGATCAGGCTTCTGCCGAAGTGGACCAGAACTTTTCCATGCGGATCAAGGAACGGGAGCAGAAACTGCTGAAGAAGATCGATGAGGCGCTGGATCGGATGAACAAGAACATCTACGGCATCTGCGAACGCTGCGAAGAAGAGATTCCCTACCAACGTTTGAAAGCCCGCCCGGTGACCACGCTCTGTATCGCCTGCAAGACTCTCCAGGAGCAGGAAGAAAAAGTCCGCAGGTAGTTTTCTATTTCTGGGGTCTGAGCTTTTTGACCCGTTGCTGCACAAGGGCGATGCGGTCCGCTTCCTCCGGAATGCCCTCCACAAGCGCAAGGTACGTCTCATACTCCGACAGCGCGCGCTTGGGATTCGTCGGTTCAATCGTCTCGGCCAAATTGAAGCGGGCAATGGCGTAATTCGGTCGAAGGGTGACAGCCTTTTCAAATGACGCCAAGGCTCCCGCCTTGTCGCCCAATTTCAGCTGGGTTGAGCCGAGATTGTTGAGAATCTCCGGCGTATTGGGCCTGATCGCCAGCGACTGAAGCATCTCTGCTTTGGCCTTCTCGTACTGCCCCAACCCGAACAAGGACTGGCCGAGCTTGTGGTGCGCTTCCGCAAGCCATACCTTAGTGTTGAATCCGCTCTCGATGGATTTGCGATAGGCATCGGCTGAGATTTCGTATTGCTGGACGCCGCAATAGGAGAGTTGCGCCGTTTGCCCGCGGGCGAATTGTTGCAGCGACAGGAACGGCTCTTTGTCCTCGGCGCCTTGACTGTCCACCTGCTGTCCCGGTTGGTTCCCGGTCGGCTGACGCAAACGGTTCAAGAACTCCCGGCGATACGGCGAAAACAATCTGACGTATGGATCGATGGTGACGGAGGCTTGGAGCAAGGTCGGGTGCTCGCGGGCGCTGATCACAAGATATTGCGTCGTGGTTTTTTCGTCGCCAGTTTCATACAGCGAACTGGAATCCATGTTGGATTTCCCAGAGAAGTTTGCAACGGTCAAGTAGAACTCCAGGGTGGGCTTCAGGAGAGTGAGCGTATGGCGGAGGACTGAATACGGCGCGAGATCGAGGCCTGAAGAAAACGTGAAGAGCGTTCCCACGAGAGTGCCGTCCTCATCGAAAAAATAGGATTCATCCCCATGGGACGCGCTGCGGTCCGCCGGGATCATGAGTTCTTGTCCCGATCCCCAAGCCTTGGTGACGAGCGTGGAGTGGGGGTGCTGTTGAAGAAATGCCGCCTTACGCTGACAGAGGGTGCCTGGTTTGAGCAGCGCCAAGTCTGTTTCCGAGGGCGGGAGATTCTGGTGGCGGGGATTCGGGGTCTCGCAGCCTGTCAGCAAAAGGCCAATTAGGGTCATGAACGCGCTTAGTGCGAATGAAAGCGCCCGGTGTCGAGGTATGGCCATCATGTGGATGAGAAGCAGAATACCGAAAGAGGGAGGGGTTTGCCAGACCTGAGACAACAACGCCGCGTTCGCAGGGACGAACGCGGCGTGTCGGAAGACGAAGTTGGGCGTCGATTAATAGCGCGAAGAATGCCGACGCTGGTCATGCAGCATCGCGTCTTCGCTGGTATACCCGAAGAGATAGGGCATGCTGCCCGTGAGGGAGTACACTGGCCGGTTGAAGCCATAGTCGAGGACCTGTCCCACGGGATGCAAGAGAAACCCCAGCCAGCGCCAGGGATTGTCATTTAAGGGTGAGCCGGCGGACACGTCCGTGTAGACGAGGGCCGTGCTATCCATCACGCTATAGATGCTGGCGGGGGCCACATAGCCGATATCACCCTCAGCCGTTTGCTGATGGCCGGCACAGCCGACCAAACCGGCGATCAGAAACAGACTAACCGCGATCAGTTTTGTTTTCATACTCTTCCCTCGCGTCCTGACTCAATGGCGATAAGCGATGCATGCTGACTGAGGAAAGTGTAGCCGAGGGCCACGGTTCTGTCCAGAAAACGGCGGGTTTCCACAACAGGCGATCCAGTGGCCTCTAAGATGAGGATTTTCTATGAGATTTTGAGGAGATATAGCTTGCCCCGTCCCTAAGCTCCACCCTCGTGGGCAGCGGCGGAGCCCTCGCAATGTGGATACTAGATTGATACGCCTGTCCGCTGGAACCCGGGATCCTTCATCACCAACTGCACTCGCCATTCGGACACGGCACTGCTACGGAGTTCGCCCAGCGCGCGGAACAGGTGCTCAAGCGCCGTGGCCTGCGGACTGTTGACGGCAAACCACTCTCCACGGCAATGAAAGCAGCGTTCGGGTGGATCGCCTTGGAGCCGCGCCACGGGAAACTCCGCCGACGCATGACAGTGCCCACAAGTGATCTTGATCGCTGTGAGATCATCCAAATTGATATTCAACAATTTGTCACTCATTCTCGAGTCCTTTCATCGCAGAGCAGTCTTGTCTTCACGTGCGGATGACACGAACACTGCAAGCCCTGTCTTCTGAAAATCGCGCCTCTGGTGGGAATACCGGGGTCTCGCAAGTACTTGAAGAGATGGTGGGCGATACAGGTATCGAACCTGTGGCCTCTTCCGTGTGAAGGAAGCGCTCTACCACTGAGCTAATCGCCCATCGACGCGAGTCTAGCATGAGGGTTTGGCGAGGTTCAACGCGCGCAGGCTCTGACACTTCGAGTGTCGAGGCATGCTTGCCTTGACATCTCCAAAAGACGATTTCTACAATGTCTTTTCTTCACCTCAGCTCTCTCGGAGTCCCTCACAGATGCGCGAAGACATCATGATTATCGGCGGTGGTTTGGCCGGTTCGGAAGCGGCTTGGCAGGCGGCCAACGCGGGAGCCAAGGTGACGCTCTATGAAATGCGTCCGAAGGAAGCGACCCCGGCGCACAAGACGGGGGGGTTGGCCGAACTCGTCTGTTCGAATTCACTCGGCTCCACCGACCCGTTGAATGCCGCAGGCATTCTGAAAGCAGAGATGCGGCGCCAGGGATCGCTCATCATCAAGATTGCCGACGAAGTACGGGTGCCGGCCGGATCGGCGCTCGCGGTCGATCGGGAGCAGTTTTCCTTGAAAATTACCCAGGCGCTCGAGGGACATCCCAATGTCCGCATTCTTCGAGAGGAAATCACGCACATTCCGACCGACGCTGTCTGTATCGTGGCGACCGGTCCGCTGACCTCCGACAAACTCTCGCAGGCTGTCGCGCGACTGACGCAATCGAATCACCTCTATTTTTATGACGCAATTTCACCGATCGTCGATGCGGAGTCTATCAATCTGGACGTGGCCTTTCGGGCGTCACGGTATGACAAGGGCGGCGACGATTATCTCAACTGCCCGATGGATGAGCCGACCTATCACCACTTCTATGAGGCCCTGCTGGCGGCGGAAAAGGTCCAGCCCAAAGCGTTTGAACAAATTCCCTATTTTGAAGCGTGCCTGCCGATCGAAGTCATGGCCGAGCGCGGCAGACAGACCATGCAGTTTGGTCCGTTGAAGCCTGTGGGCCTGGAGACTTCGGACGGCACCCGGCCGTATGCCGTCGTGCAACTCCGAACGGAAAACGCCCACCGCTCCTGCTATAACATGGTAGGATTTCAGACTCGCTTGACGTATGGTGAGCAGAAGCGTGTGTTTCGCATGATCCCCGGACTGGAGCAGGCGGAATTTCTCCGCTACGGCAGCCTACACCGCAATACATTCATCAACTCACCACACCTCTTACGGAACACGCTGCAGTTCAAAGAGCGCGGCACCCTGTTCTTCGCCGGCCAATTGGTTGGCGTGGAAGGCTATACGGATTCAGCGGCGATGGGCGGTCTTGCCGGCATCAACGCTGTCCGCGGACTTCGCGGTCTGCCGTTGGTTACCCCTCCTCCCACAACGGCTCACGGCTGTCTCGTGTCCTACATCACCGGCACCGACCCGCGGCACTTTCAACCGATGAACATGAATTTCGGACTCTTCCCGCCCCTCTCCGTGAGGGTCAGAGACAAGGAGGAAAAGCGACAGCTCATTTCGCAGCGAGCGCTTGAGGACCATGCCGCATGGATGAGCCGATCAGGGCTTTCATAGGGTTTCTTCGGGCCGAACAGCGGGCTTCACCGGAAACCCTCCGCAATTACGCGTCAGACTTACGGCAGCTCCACAGGTTTCTCCTTTCACGTAGGCTGGTGTCTTCTCCGATCGATCCCAATTCGCTCTCCTCGGATGCCGTCCGGGCATATCTCCAATGGCTTGATCAGAAAGGCAACAAACCGTCCTCGCTGGCGCGAAAGCTTGCGGCGGTGAGAAGTTTTTACCGCTACCTCTCGCGTCGCGGCATGGTGAACGGCAATCCGGTCGACGGGATGCGCACGCCCAAACAACCCAAACTACTCCCCCGTGTCCTGACGAAAGATGATGCCGATGCCCTGATGACTTTCCCCGCGGGGCTGACGGTCTGGTCGTTGCGGGACCGCGCATTGCTCGAAACCCTCTATTCCACTGGGGCGCGCGTGGGCGAGCTGGTGGCGCTCGACATCGGGGACGTCCGCGAGCTGGAAGGGCTGGTCCGTTTGCAGGGAAAGGGACGGAAGGAGCGGATTGTGCCCATCGGCGAGATGGCGCTAGACGCGATCCGACGCTACCGCCTGAGTCTTCCGTTGCAATCCGCCGGTGGCCCGCCGCGGGCGTTGTTTTGTAACCAGCGAGGCGGGAGGTTGACCAGCCGGAGCGTGGCTCGCGTTGTGAATAGGTATTCGAGCCGGCTCGCGGGCGGAGCGGTCAGCCCTCACGCGCTGCGTCATTCCTTTGCCACGCATCTGCTGGACGAGGGCGCCGACCTTCGCAGCATTCAGGAGATGTTGGGGCATGCGTCGCTCAGGACGACGCAACGGTACACACACGTGGCCACCGATCAGTTGTTGGCCGTGTATGATCGAGCCCATCCGAGGGCCGGTCGGCCGGCCGATCCTCGACCCGCCAAGGGGGAGAAGCGGTGACAGCGCTGCTCTCCCGAATTTCACTGGGCCTCAAGTGGCTCATCGTGCTATGGTCGCGCCTGTCAATGGGGTAATCGACCTTCTGGGGAGCCGACGATGAACAAGCTCATTCGGAAAGCCAACGTGCTCATCGAGGCCTTGCCGTACATCCGTACGTTTCGCGGCAAGACGATCGTGATCAAGTACGGCGGCAACGCGATGACCGAATCGTCGTTGAAGGAACGGTTCGCGCAGGACGTCGTGCTCTTGAAGTATGTGGGGCTCAATCCCGTCATCATCCATGGAGGGGGCCCGCAGATCGACGAGATGCTCGACCGCCTTGGCATCGAATCGAAGTTTTTGTACGGCGTGCGCGTCACGAACGAAGCGACCATGGAGATAGTTGAGATGGTGCTGGCGGGCAAGATCAACATGGAGATCACGGATCTGATCAACCGCCACGGCGGGAGCGCCGTCGGTCTCAGCGGAAAAGACGGAGGGTTGATCCTGTCGAAGCCCTTGACGGCGCGGGCATGGGCGGAAAGTCTGGAACGGGATCTCGATGAAGATGACGCCGAGAGCGATTTCGGTTTCGTGGGAGATATCGAGAAGGTCGATCCTAGCCTATTGTTTAAGCTGCAGGGCGACCACTATATTCCGGTCATCGCTCCTATCGGGACCGACCGGGAGGGCAACACCTATAATATCAATGCCGACCTCGTGGCCGGAGCGATCGCCGGAGCATTGCACGCGGAAAAGCTTGTCATGATGACGGATATCAAGGGCATTCGCGATGCCAAGGGACGCCATCTGTCCACCGTCTCACGCAAGGACGTCCAGCGGATGGTCAAGAAAGGCACGATCACCGAAGGCATGCTGCCCAAAGTGCACGCGTGCCTGGACGCCCTGGAACAGGGAGTGGGCAAAGCCCACATCATCGACGGCCGCATACCGCATGCCATTCTTCTTGAGGTATTCACGCGCAAAGGCATCGGTACCGAAATCACGGCCTAGCACCGCTGACCTTCCCTTGTCCAATCGTCGGACCAGCATTCTCCGCCATCTCCGGTCCTTGGTGGGAGAGCGCCACCCGCAGTCCGCTCCCCACGCACTCAATCAGGCTGCAGAGTATCTGGCAGGACGGTTTGCCGAATACGGATGGACGACGAGCGGGCAACCGTTTCGAGCCCTGGGGAAGTCCTACTTCAACATTCTCGGCATCAAATCGCCGCCTGGACGGCCGGCCAAGGACGCGCAGCCGCCGCTGCTGATCGGCGCACATTACGACACCGTCATGGCCTCGCCCGGGGCTGACGATAACGCCAGTGCGTTAGCCGTCTTGCTTGAAGCGGCTGATCGGCTGAGGCATCTGGTGGTGGCGCGGCCGGTCTGGCTCGCGGCGTTTTGCCTCGAAGAGCAGGGACTGCTGGGCAGCCGGGCCTTCATTTCTGGACTCAAACAGACCGGTCAGCTGTTGGACGGCGCGATCGTGCTCGAATGCGTTGGCTATGCCAGCAGAGACGCCGGCTCCCAGCGCACGCCACCCGGTGTCCCCATTGCTGTTCCGACCGTCGGGAATTTCCTCGGCATTGTGGGCAACGAGGCTTCGCGGGAACTCGTTGCCGCCATTGAGCGCAATGCCCGGAGAGTCGCGCCAACCACGCCCACCCTCGCCCTGGCCGTCCCCGCGCGCGGAGAAAGCCTGCCGGATGTGCGCCGGAGCGATCACGCCGCGTTCTGGGACGAGGGCTATCGGGCTGTCATGCTCACGGACACGGCAGATTTCCGCAATCCCCATTATCATCAACCCAGCGACACCGTCGACACCTTGGACTTGGATTTTCTCGAGGGAGTCAGTGAGATCGTCGTCGGCTGCATTGAAGACCTGGCCGGGTTGACCCGTCGATGAGACGGTCAAGACGAATCAGTCCCGCCACACGCCGGGCGATCGCCACA
>JAICVE010000349.1 GCA_025935475.1 Nitrospira sp.
AAGACATTCTGCGGATGAAGGGCGTTCTGAACTTGCGCGGAGACACCGAGCAGTTCCTGTTGCAGGGCGTGCACAGCGATTTTGAAGGCAGGCCCGGGCGCGCCTGGGCAGACTGCGAGGACAGGCTCAACCGCCTTGTCTTCATCGGCCGAAAGCTCGACGTCCAGAAGATCAAGGACGGATTCGGCGGATGCTTGTTTCTCGGATCGCAGGCACCCAATGAGAATCCGGACCCGTTCGGGCGCTACGTTGAAATCTCGCCCTACACGCTCGACCAGATCCGGTATTGGATGCGGCAGAACTTCAACTTCCCGAACGACATCCCGATCGCCATCAAGGAAGTCCCCTGCGTCAAGGAAGGCTGCCCGCCGATCGAAACCGCGATCATGGCGGTCGTGAAGAACGCGCCGCCCCGGATGTTCAAAATCCAACGCCCGATCAACGAGGTCACGTTCGACCACGTCTATAACTTGATCGAAAACCCGATGCCGTGCTGCTGAGCAGTCCAGGGGAGCCCGCAGCCGTGGCGGGCACGGCACCAGGTGCTCGGCGTGTTGACGAGAGCCAACGCCGACCGCCACGCCTATATTTTTGCTGGCAGTGCGAACACGTATATCGCGTTGTGGCCGCGCACCGGCTTGAGGTCCTTGACCACGCCGAGCAGTCCGGCCGTGCCCGACTGGGCGTCACCGGTCAGCACCGCGACGTACTGCCGACCGTTCACCGAATAGGTGATCGTGCTGGTCGAGATGATGCCGCCGAGGATGGTCTCCCAGACGATCTTGCCGCTGTCGGCATCGAAGGCGCGGAAGCGCCGGTCCATGTCGCCCCAGAATACCAGATCGCCTGCCGTCACCAGCGCCGAGCCGTTACCCGGCACCGGCTGCGAATGGATCATGTCGACCTTGCCGGTCGACAAATCGACCTTGGCGATCGACGTGAACTTCTTGGGATCCGCCCCTGGACGCATGACTTGCCGGCGCGGCCCGAAGCCGGCCGGATTTTTGAAGTTCTCGGTCATGTCGAGGCAGGCATCGCTATGGGGAATGTAGAGAGCGTTCTTGCCGGGATGGTAGGCGGTCGACCAGAAGCTCCGGGTGTTGTGGAAGCAGACCAAGATACGGTCGCCGTCGTGCTTTTTCACTTTGTCCCAGTTGATGTGAGTGCGTCCGGTGTCGACGTCGATCTTGGAAATGTGGAACTCCGGGACGTCGAGAGGAAACGGCGTCGCCCAGATGAACTGCCCGGTGGCGCGATCGAGCACCCAGATCCCTCCGGCCTCGCCGACCGAAACCACTACGTTTCGCACCTCGCCACGCGGGATGTTCGGATTGATCCATTTCACCGCAGCCGGATCGGGGTTGATGGCGGTGCGGACGAGCGTGCGCTCATGGACGTGATCGAGGTCCCAGTCGTCGCCCGGCAGGTGCTGGTAATACCACTTGAGCTTTCCGGTCTCGATGTCGACTGCCACGGTCGAGTTGCTGTAGAGCTCCGAGGGAGCCTCGCGCGGCACCGCGTTGATGTCGCCGTGGCGCTTCCACCGGGTCCAGGGCTTCGGATTGGAGATGCCCCAATAGAGCAATTTGCGCTCTGGGTCGTAGGAACCGGGCAGACCCCAGGCGCTGGCGATCCGTTTTTCGGTCGGAACCTTGCCCCACGAGTCGCCGCCGGGCTCACCTTCCGCGGGCGTGTTATAGAACTTCCAGAGTTCTTTTCCGGTTTTCGCGTCGTGCGCGGAGAGGAAACAGTCGGCGCGTGTCTCGCAGGTGCGGTTGGTGATGACCTTGCCGTCGACCACGATCGGTGACGAGGTGGCCTGCGCGAGCTCCTTGAAATTCTGGACGACGTTGACCCAGCGTTCCTTGCCAGTCTTGGCATCAAGGGCGACGATCGCGCCGTCGTGCGCGAGGAAATAGATCATGTCCTCGTAGATCGCGAGACCTTTGCTGCGCGCCCGCTCCGGACCGCCGACGAAATCTGCCATCTCCTTGGGATATTGTCGCTCGTACTCCCAGATCAGGTCGCCGTTGGTGGCGTTGATCGCAATGACGCCGCCGCCGGGATTGACGGTGTACATGACACCCTGGTGGACGATCGGCGTCGTTTCATTGGTGCCAGTCGGCAGGCCCCGCGACCAGGCCATCTGCAATTGGCCCGCGTTGCTCTTGTTGATCTGGTCGAGCGGACTGAAGCGCTGCTCGTCGTAGGTCCGATTTATCATCAGCCAGTCACCTGGCGGCGGGTTTGCGAGCACCTCGCTGGTGACCGGTCGGAAGCCTTCGTTCTGTCCAAAGGACTGCGTTGCAACCGCGCAGAGAATCGCCGCCGCCACGACGGATAAAGTCTTGGTCATTGTCGCCTCCCGAATTTGATTTGATCCCCGCTCTGTGGCGGGTGAGAAACGTCCGGAGTGAAAAACTAGATCAAATGGCAGTTTGGCTGGCAAGCTGTCTCCAGACGATAAGGGCATCGATGCGTAAGATATTTCTTGCAAATTTCGCGGCCTGTGTCGTGCTCGGCGCCTGCGCCGATGCACCGGCGCAAGACCGGATCGAGGCCGGCGAGCAGGTCTACGAAGAACACTGCGCAACGTGTCATGGCGTGAAGCTCCGAAGCACTGGAGCAATTCCCGATCTGAAGCAGCAGAAGGCTGATGGACGGGCGCGTTTCGATCAGATGGTGATGGCCGGGCGGGGCCAGATGCCGGCGTGGCAGGGCATCATCGGTCCCGACGAGCTCGACCAGGTGTGGGCCTATGTTAGGTCGCGCGCATACGACCGGTAAACTTCGCATTGGAGTTGGACACTTGGAAGCCGCCGATAAACGCATTGTCCGAGCAGAGATTGGAGATTAATGCGAGTTGGGACAACACCGGACGATACACTTACCAGCCCGATTTCTGGTGCGGATCATCACAACGAAATCCGCACTTGCCTCGCACTGGCCCAATACCGGCGGGCAGATCCATTTTGGGGCAACCGCTATTGAATTATCCGGAGTCCGCAGTGCCGAGTTGCCTCATCTCTCATTGTAGGCATCCTCTGGGACTTCATCTCCCATTGCAGAGCGATTTCGGTAAAGACAGCACCCCGGCCCGCTCGGTATTCATCCACACTCGGTAAGGGAGCGCTCGAAGTCGCAACGATCAAGACAACCGGGATACCGCAACGAAAGGTCCCCGGGGATACACTCCCCGAGGACCACGAGCCTCTAAGCAAGCCCTCTACTGACGAACGGGTAAGCAGGGCGGCTACGAGTCTTTCCCAATCCTCTCCAGGCTAACGCGGGCGACACCTGAGAAGCCAAGGGCACGCGCGCCAGCAATCGTGAGGTCGATCACCCTACCGCGTACAAAAGGCCCCCTATCGGTGATCGTGACGATGAC
>JAICVE010000375.1 GCA_025935475.1 Nitrospira sp.
GTAGGCGCGGACGGTCTTGAACCGTCGACCTCTACCGTGTCAAGGTAGCGCTCTCCCCCTGAGCTACGCGCCTATCGTCCGAGCGCGCATGCTAATATAGCCCCGCCCAAGGTGTCAAGAAATGCAAAGAGAAGGGAGCGTACCCGTAAGTGAGCACGCTGCCTTCTCTTTTTTCGGAAAACCGCGGCTCGTCCGGCTCGATGCCGGATGCCTAGCGGACCGCCGACTTCAGGACCTTTCCTGCCGAGAATTTCGGTACCTTGGCCGCCGGAATCTTAAGGCTCTCGCCGGTCCGTGGGTTTCTCCCCATACGTGCCTTGCGCTTCGAGATGGTGAAGGTGCCGAAGTTCACGAGGGACACACGCTGCCCCTTCTTTAAAGATGAGGTGACCGCACCGGTAAAGGCATGCAGAGCATTCCCCGCAGCTACCTTTGTGATGCCGGCGGATGCGGCCATCTTCGCAATCAATTCTTCTTTGGTCATCGTTCCCTCCTCGCTAATAGGTTAAGAACCGTCTTGCCCCCTTGCTGCCATGCAGGCGCCCACGCCTGCGCGATTCAGTTGGTGAACTGCTAGATCTCCCGGACCCGTCCGCCACGCTTCACTGGAATGTGCAGGTCGTGGATTTTCTTTCTCAGCGTATTCCGGTTCAAGCCGAGCAACTCAGCCGCCTGAATCTGATTACCCTTGGTTTCCTGCAGAGCCTTCGTAATGAGTGGTCGTTCAATCGCAGAAATCAACATAGGATGAAGATTGCGTCCCGATCCATTCCGCATGCCTTTGACGAAATCCCCCATTTTCCATTCCACGTAGTCTTCGAGACTCAAAGGCGCCGCTGCACCAGCGGCGGTCTTCGCGCGCGCAATGGACTGCATAAATTTGGACGCGCGCCTCAGGACGGGTTTAGATCCGGTAATGAGCAGCGTTCTCGAGGGATCGACGTGATGCGATATGCCGATCGACCCGCTCTGCGCGCCTGCCTTCGATTCCACAATGACCGCGTCAAACGAACGCCTCGCGACTTCTCGTGGCAACGTTGTCGCATCCTTGGCCGTCGTCATGCTCGCGTCTTTGAACGCTTGCCTGAACTGTGTCTGTATCTCTGGATCGCCGCTGAGCAGCAGAATACTGAAGACCGAAGAAGAGAGCGTCATGAAGCCATCACCCAGCAGAAGAGGGCCGGATTATTGCCCAGAGCCAATTTGATGTCAACGAAGAAATTTCCGCTGCTGAAGATTTTTTGCACGCGATGAGTCTGGTGATGTTCCGAAGTCATCAGTTCGTGACACGAATCCGCCATTCGATGATGCCGGTGTGTTCACTGCATGCAATCCAATCCATTAGACTTCTTTTGAGAGACCGATGCGCGCCGTGATCACAACGATCTGCCACACCGACCGTGCACCTGATGGATCGCTGCATGCTCACATCGCTCGCAAGGGGATTTTCTGGCCCTTTGACATGGGGAAGGATTGAACGGGAAAGGATTGAGCGGATCGAGACAACGAGAGGTTAACGCCCCTTGACAGTGCGGTGGCCGAACACGTATAAGTATCATTTCATAATTCCGACCGGAATAGTGTGGTATGAAGGTATCTATACGATCTACTTATGGAATCATGGCTGCTGTGGATCTCGCCTTGCAGGCGGGGTCAGCGCCTATCCAGGCCAAGTCCATCGCTAGACGACAAGGAATACCGGCGAGATTTCTCGAGCAAGTCCTCCATGCCATGAAGAAAGCCGGTTTGGTGTCCAGCCAACGCGGCGCCCAAGGCGGATACGTTCTTTCAAAGAAACCTTCTGAGGTCTCGGTGGCGGAAATTCTCGAAGCGCTTGAGGGCCCTGGTCTTCGCATGAGCGACATGAATGGGGGAGCCTATCGCGCGACTCCGTCTGGGACCTTACTAGCCAAAGTCTGGGACCGTGTGCATGAGGCCGAGCGTCATGTGCTCGAGGGCATCACCGTCGAAGAATTAGCCGGTGAACAGCGTCACATCGAACAACAACGAAACCCGATGTATCACATTTGAGGTCTGCAATGAGCCAGCTCACGACCAGCCGTACTCGCATTCAAACACAGCCAATTCTTCCTGCCATTCTCGAGGAGATTGAGACCTTTGAGCAAGAGGCCAAGCGCATGTTGTCCGGAGAGATCGTCGGCGATCTCTTCAAACCCTTTCGTCTTCAGTACGGCATTTACGGCCAGCGTCAGGCGGGCGTACAGATGGTGCGGATCAAAATTCCATTCGGCGGGATTACAGCCAACCAATTGCGCCGCATTGCCGAGCTGTCAGAGCGGTATACCACCGGCGTTGGTCACGTAACGACCAGACAAGACATCCAGTTACATTTCGCCGAATTGAAGGATGTCCCAACCATCATGCGTGGACTGGCCGAAGTGGGTCTGACGACACGCGAAGCCTGCGCCAACACCGTCCGGAATGTGACGGGGTGCCATTTGGCTGGCGTGTGCCAAGGAGAGGTGTTCGACATTACACCTTATGCCAAGACGGTGGCCTATCATCTGTTGCGGAATCCCCTCAATCAAAGCCTGCCCCGCAAATTCAAGATCGCATTTTCTGGTTGCCGGCACGACTGCGCACTCACGCCGATCCATGATATCGGCTTGCTCGCGGCGAAATCGGTGGACGGGACGCTCGGTTTCCGCATGGTCGCAGGGGGAGGCCTGGGTTCGGCTCCGCGCATCGCTCAAGTCTTGCGGGAGTTCACGCCGATCGATGAATTGATTCCCAGCATCGAAGCCGTCATCAAAGTCTTCGATCAGCTGGGGAACCGGAAGAACCGCAACAAAGCCCGCATGAAGTTCGTGATCGAAAAGCTGGGCTTTGCGGAGTTCAAGCGTCGCTGGGAAGAGGCCTATGTGGCCATGGGACATGCCAGGCCGAACTCGCAAACGATCACGCTGTTGGAGCACAACGATGAACCTCTGCCGTTAATTATGCCGGCATCGAACGGCACGAAGCCAACCGCCACCAACGGACCGTTCAACGGGCAGGGCCAGGAAACGCCGTTCGCGATGTGGAAGCGAACCAACGTTGTCCCTCAAAAGCAACCCGGGTATTGCACGGCGGTCGTGAAGCTCTTCATGGGGGATGTGACCGCCGGCCAAATGCTGCAC
>JAICVE010000139.1 GCA_025935475.1 Nitrospira sp.
CAAGCGCGTCCAATCCGCGGGAACCGACCGCCACCAACCGCACTCCCCGCTTGGCGGCTGTGACGATGGTTGCTGCGACCGGCCCGCGCTCGGTCACAACGCGCCCTCTCAACCGGAGGGACTTCATGGCGGCGGTCGCCTCTTCCTTCGCACGCTTCGCGTGGCTCAGGAATTTTGCCACTTCGGCTTTGAGATAGCGCTCGGTCCCGGCCACCACCGGCTGCAGCATGAACGGTGCCCGAAGCGTGCGCAGATCCACAATATGGACCACTTTGACGGTCGGCGGCTCGGCCAGCGGGAATCGGGCGACCCACTCCAGCGCCCATTTCCCGTATTTCGATCCGTCGGTGGCGACCAATACCTGCATCACGTTGCCCCTGTCCGGCTCTCCCTGCGGACGACGGGTGCGAACCGCTGTTTGAACGCCTCAGGCGACAGATGCACGAGCGCGGCATGGCGCGCCAATCGCTCGGGATCCTTGAAGTCCTCATCGTCGAGTCGAATCATGTACTGCCGCGCAATGTGATAGGACTGGGAGTCCGTGTCCACCATCCTCACGCGCGCGCGTCCTGTGACGGGATCGAGCATGTCCTTGAACGGAATCGGGGCAAATCGGCCGTCTTGAATCGAGACCATGGCGGCTGTCCCGCCGTCAAGGAGATGTTGAGCGGCACAATACCCGAGATCGCGGGTGTATTCGATGTCGTACGGAATCGGATCGGCGCAGCGCAGCTCATACCCGACGTTTTTTGAGACGACCGTCACGGAGAGCCCCAACGCTTTTAATCCTTTGGTCACCTCCCGCCTGAGCAGGTCTCCGATGTCCACTTCGGACAGACGCAAATGGCCATGTTCATCGCGCTCGACGTGATCGAGCCCGCCCAGATCGTTCTGATCGACGATCTCGACCAAGCCTTCCGCCAGGACGATCACGCCGTCCGTTCGCCCGCTATCGAAGCGCTTGATCATCGTGCCGATGACGGCATCGACGAGACGCTGGAGTTTGACCGGGCGCTCGGCAAATTCTTCAGGAATAATGGTGAGCGTGGCTCCCGCGGCCTTTCCAATGCCAAGCGCCAGATGGCCGGCCTTGCGTCCCATGGTGACCACGAGATACCAGCGCGAGGTGGTCTGCGCATCCACCATGAGGTTCTTGAGAAGTTCCACGCCGAGATGGCGCGCGGTCTGAAAGCCGAAGGTCGGAATTCCGTGGGGCAGATCCAGGTCGTTGTCGATGGTTTTCGGAACGTGAACGACCGGCAAACGTCCCCGAGACCGCGCTTCCAACTTGAGTGCGGAAAATGCGGTATCGTCTCCCCCGATCGTGACCAGGCGGGTGACGCCGAGGCTCGTCAAGATGGACAGGACCCGATCCAGATGCTCGGGCTTCTTGGTGGGATTGGCCCGAGAGGTGCCCAAATGCGAGCCGCCCCGGAAATGGATGCGGCTGACTTCCTCGATGGAGACCGGATGCACGTGCGCGGTGCTGCCTTCCATGAGCCACTTGAATCCGTCGAGAAAACCGAGCACTTCCGAACCGCCAAGGATGCTGCGAATCGTGACCGCACTGATGACGCTGTTGATGCCTGGAGCTGGCCCCCCTCCGACGAGCATGCCGACAACGGGACGTGACGCACTCATCATTGCTAGACTCCTCGCTCATGGACATGTGATGTTTCCTGCTGGAGACGCAGTGTGTTACATCCTCCTGCTAGAATCAACTACCCTCACCCCTGACGCTTGCAAACGGCTGCGGATGTGCTCAGAATTTTCCCATGAAGGTGCCACCGGAAACTGAGAGGCGCTTCGTGACGATCAACAGTGCTCTGCTGCTTGCCATCGCACTCTCGGTCGGTCCTGCCACATCTCTCATCCTGGCTCAGGACTACCCAGCCGACGTTTCCCGGGGCAAAGCCATCTATGAACGCTACTGCATGACCTGTCATGGTGCCCGAGGCTACGGCGACGGACCCACCGCCTTGTTGCTCACGATCACGCCGGCCAACTTCCATCGTCCCGGTTCCTTTTTGAAATCGGATGAAACCTTGTTACGAATGATCGAGCACGGCGGCGTCTTCAGCCCCATGCACTCGTGGCGGGGCCGTCTCACGGACGGAGAAATGCAGGACGTGCTGGCCTACATCCGACTCATGTCACAGCAATAACGCTGCTCTGGACTGAAGTGAATCTCCAACTTGCGGATGGGATCGGGACTGCACAAGGGTGAGACTACAGCAAGCCCGCCGTGCGCAAGGCGCAGTCCCTGACGTCGGTTTCACACTGACGGGAAATGTCCTCGAGTATTCGGAGACTCGACTCGACCTGCCGAAGGGTGCGATCGCATACCCGATCCATTTCCTGGATGTCCTGCACGGCCTTCTCGACCACTGCTCTACGCTGAATCGACATGGTGTGACCCAGTGCTTCGTGAGGGCGGTATTGGCTCAAGCGTTGCCGGCGAGCGTAGATGGTCAGCCGCATTTGAAAGAGCAACAAGGCACGCCTGATAATGCTCGAAACATCAGGTGGGGGGATCATCCGGCTCCCGCCTCAAAAGGAAGCGGAATCTTGACCGCCACCACCGTTCCCTGACCCGGCGTACTGTCGACGATCACCCGACCTCGAAGAGGACGCACGCGCTCCTGCATGCTGGTCAGGCCCAAGCCTTTCTTATTGTTCGCAAAAGTGAATCCGGTCCCGTCGTCAGACACCCGAAGCTCGACCTGTTTGTTCGCGCCTGACAACTCGACCTCCACGCGTTTTGCGTTCGCATGTTTGCGGATGTTGCCCAGGCTTTCCTGCAACAGACGGTACAGACAAATGGTAATCGGCATTGGCAAATGGGCCGGCACGGCACATTCTCTGAAGTCCACCTCAAGACTTGTGTAATCCGTAAACTCTTTGATGTACGTCCGCATGGAACAGGACAAAGAGACCGTATCGAGATGCCGTGGATGAAGCTCGTGGGTCATATGACGGAAATCGTCCAGAATCTCGCTGAGCTTATTCTTGAGCGAGATCATACGCGGCACCAGAGAGGGCATGACCGCTCGGACCATCCTTTCCACGGCGCTCGCTTCAAGGATCAACGCCGTGATGCGTTGGCAGTGGTCGTCGTGCAAATCGCAAGCGATGCGCCGGCGTTCTTCTTCCTGTGCCGTAAACAGCTTCGCCATCAACTCCTGAAGCTCAATCCGGTTGGCTTCGAGCTCGAGTTGATGCTGTCGCAATGATTCCTCGACCTGCTTGCGCTTGGTGATATCTTTGAATGCGATCCTCAGCCGTTTGGGCTTGCCAACTCCGCTCTTCACAGGGGCGGCCTGCACGGCGGCGAGGAAGTTTCCTCCGTCCGACTTCCTCATCCTCAAATCACAGGAACCGGGTGCGTTGTCATTCAGCGTTCTACGAAAGAAGAGAAGAGCTGCATCTCCGTCGCCGTCGGCGAAACAGGCGTAGAGGTGTTTCATCTCCCGCGTCGGATCGAGACCTAGCAACGAGGCTCCGGCAGGATTCAGGTCGTAGATTCTGCCTTTGGCATCGATCGTGCCGTACCCGATCGGAATGGATTCGTAGAGCTCACGATAGCGGTTACGGCTTTCTTCGGTCTCGGCCTGCGCCCGCTGAAGTTCCTCACATTGCAACTCGAGCTCGACCTGGTGTACGCGCAGTGATGGAGGGGGACGAGAAGTTTTTCGGCGCTTTTTTCGTGCCATGGATGCACTTCCCTCTTTTTTTATTGATAGGCCAAAGTGCCCGGTGCGCTACTCGGCAGACCTCTAGGGACAAGCGGCCGAATGATCAGTGCGTTCTGGGGACATGTCGTGCGGATCCCGAGGTTCGGAGGACAAGCTTGGGCGTCGAGATGCGCGCTCGTCTGTTTTCAGCAGCCAGCCTTGTGCCATACTGGATTGCGGCGAGAGGATGCCGGATGGCAGAGGCGCAATTTCCATTGGAGCAATCGGCGGCGGGCGAGTTTAGACGTCAGGATGATGCCTTCCGCGAGTGGGTCACGGCCGACGGGCGCTCCGGCTATCCGGCCACGTCAGGGCGCTATCACCTCTACGTCTCCTGGGCCTGTCCCTGGGCGCACCGAACGATCATTGTCCGAAAATTGAAACGCCTCGAGTCGGTCATCGGCATGACCGTCGTCGATCCCATCCGCGATGAACGGGGCTGGGCCTTTCGTGACGGACCGGGTCATTCGCAGGATGCGCTCAATGGCTTCCGGTTTCTCAGCGAGGCCTATCATGCGACCGCTCCCACGTATAGCGGGCGTGTCACCGTACCGGTACTGTGGGATACCGTGACCAAACGCATCGTCTCGAACTCCGACGACGATCTCATGCGCATGTTCAATCACGAGTTCAACCAATTCACGGACAGCCGTCTTGATCTGTACCCGGAACCGCTGCGCCGGCAGATCGATGAGTGGAACGGCGTGTTGTATGAGCAGGTGAACGACGGGGTGTACCGCGCGGGGTTTGCCACGTCCCAGGTCGCCTACGAGAAGGCCGTGCGGCGGCTCTTCGATGCGCTCGACCGGTTGGAGCAGCGGCTGGCCGGTCGCCGCTATCTCTTCGGCACGCAGGTCACCGAGACGGACTGGCGGTTCTTTGTGACACTGGTCCGCTTCGATGCCGTCTACCACGGCCATTTCAAGTGCAATCTTCGACGCATTGCCGACTATCGCCACCTGTTCGGCTACCTGAGAGATCTCTACCAGATCGACGGCATCGCCGACACCGTCAACTTCGACCATATCAAACGACATTATTACGTCACGCACGACGACATTAATCCCACCAGGATCGTACCGCTCGGACCGATACAGGACCTCGCTGCCCCGCATGGCCGCGATTCAATGGCCTAGAGTGGTCCATTGATCCAAATGGCCCTATTGCTAAATCTTGTAGGTAAAGTTATGAATAGGGCGGCCGGTCCTTCAATGCCTCCTGACCTACTGAGGTTGACCACAGGAAGGACACCATGCGGATGCGTAATTGGTTCGTGTTCCAGAGCGTCGGTGCCTGTCTGGCGATTGCTGCGTTCTGGACGATCTCAACGGCCGCCCCTCCTCCACAGCCGAGCGTTGTCACATTCTCTGCCTGGGAACACAGGTTCAATGGTCCCGAGCAGCTGCCGGCCGGTCAAACGACGGTCCGGTTGCGCAATCGGGGGAAAGAACCGCATCAACTGCAATTCCTGAAGCTCGAGGAAGGCAGGACTCCCGCCGATCTGGCGGCGGCTCTCAAATCAGACAGTCGCATCATCCCGTCCTGGGCGAAACACATGGGAGGTCCGAACGGGGTCGATGCCGGCCAAGCATCGGAAGCGACGCTCTACCTGGACCCCGGGTCCTACGTCATCATCTGCGGTATTCCCGGCAAGAACCACCAAAGCCATGCATCGCTCGGTATGCAGAAGGCGCTGCGGGTCCTGGATACGAAGTCGGCTCCTCCTGAGTTCAAAGGCAACTTCCACATGGCCATGTTCGAGTATGAGTTCGTCGTAGTCCAACCGTTGAGAAAGGGCCGCCATAGCTTCTACGTCATCAATCGGGGCCATCAAATTCATCAGGCGAGTATCATCCGTCTGCATCCGGACGCCTCGGTGGATGATGTGCTCACTGCGTTGGACCAGGACAATCCTTCGCGTCTGCCGGGGACACTCATCGGCGGCATGAGCGGCCTCGAACCGGGACGCGACGGAACCTTCACGGCGGAGTTGACTCCCGGCCGTTACACCATCATGTGTTTGTTTTCCAATCCCCACATCAGTGAATCCCATGCCGCCAAAGGCATGGTGCTGAACTTCACCATCGAATAACAAGCGACTACCACGCGCCAAGAGACGCGGACGTCTTTGACTTCACCGGAGGTCGTCGCGGCTTTTTGGGGTCGTCACGACGAACGGCTTCGTCGCGTAGGGAAAGCTGGATGGCAGCTAGGGAAGCACGATGGATTGTTCTGAATAGCCAATGTCCCTGAGCGTACCTTCCAAGGCGTCCACCATCAGGGGTGGACCGCACAGGAACACGGCCGTCTCAGGACCCGGAGCAGGCAGATGCCGGCGCAAGAGGTCGTCAGTGATGCGTCCCATACCCTGCACCCAGCCGGCAGGCGGCTGCTCCAGCACGTGATAGACATGGAAGGTCGCGTGCTCGCGAGCATTTGCGTCCCATTCGTCGCGGAAGATGATGTCGGCCTCGGTTTTGTTGGCAAAGAGCAGAAACATCTCCACATCGAGGCCCTTCGCCAGGATCCAGCGGATAATGGAGATCATCGGGGTGATGCCTGTGCCGCCGGCCACAAATCCGACCCGCTTGGCCCTCCCGTCCACCCAGTGACCACCCGTGTTCGGCCCGCTCATCAGCACGGAATCCCCCACTTCCCGGTCATGCAAATACTTTGACACCAGACCATTTTCATACCGCTTCACCGTGAGATCGAAATATCCCGTCGTGCCGGCGACGGACGACGGCGTATACGGCCGCTTGACCGCTTTGTCGTTGATCGTGGCATGCACGTAGAGATGATCGCCGGGAAGCATGTCCAGCGTGGCATCCTCGGGCAATGCGAAGCAAAACGTCTTTGTGTCATGCGTATCTTGATGCATCGCCGTCAGCTCGTAGGGCGCGGGCATCTTTGTCTTGATGCGTGTCATCTGGTTCATGCGCTCATCATACGAGTCCGACAACGTGGTCGCAACCCGAAGTGGTCCTTCGAGAACACTGTACGAGACTTAGGGGTGGGGGCTGTGAAGGACGGGAGCGGTAAAATGCGCCGCAAGTTCCTCGCGGGTCGAGACTCGTTTTCGCTTTGCCAGTTGGACTAGGTCATCATTCTGTAGCCGCAGACCACTCGTCGATACGATGACATCTCTCCCTCGCAGGTCGATTGCGATGTCGGATTGTAAATTGGCACGCCACTGCCACTCGGACGCAACCTTTGCAACGGCTCGTTCGAATTCACGGGCGTCTTGTTCCGTATCCCAGCTCGTCAGCCAAGCGACCTCTCGGGATTGCCCGCAGTTGGCAACGACCCAGCGGTCTCCATCCCAGCCGTCCCAAGCAGCGTGGTCGATGCTTGCATTTAGACTTCGCAGCCACAAAGAGACGAGCAGCTCGCCCATGGTGTCCTGGAACATAACCC
>JAICVE010000164.1 GCA_025935475.1 Nitrospira sp.
AAAGTACACCGATTGCACCCGCACGATCTTGGCATGACGGCTCGAGACCGTATGGTCGTCGATCGGCAGATCGTTCTCCGGCTTGCGGCCGATGCTGAAGCTGTCCGCGGTGAGATCGATGGACCGCGAGCCTTGGCCGTGCAGCTTCACCAGAAGTTTCGCCGAGTCGGTGAGGGCGTTACCCATCATGCATGCTCCTGAAGGGTTAGGATGCTTTCAAAAACCACCGGTGCTTGATGCGGTGCCAGAGGCGACCGGTCGCACCGCCTTCGACGGTGACCAGCATGACCGTAATGTTGTCCTCTCCTCCGGCGTCATTGGCTAGAGCGATCAACTGGTCGGTCTTCTCGCCCAAATCGCCGTTCTGTTCCAGCGTTCTTAGCATCTCGCTGCAGCGGACGCCGCGAGTGAGTCCGTCCGAACACAGCAGCAGTAGGTCGCCGGCGGATACCGGCAGTTCCGCTAACTCAATATCGACGGTACTCTCGACGCCTAACGCACGCGTGACGATATTCCGTCGCGGCGAACGTTCTGCTTCCTCTTCCGTCATGTATCCCTGCGCGACCTGTTCGGCCACCCACGAATGATCGACAGTCAGCACCTGCATCACCCCATTCCTAATCAGGTATACGCGGCTGTCTCCGACGTGAGCAATCGACAATGTGTGTCCCGACAGACGGACCGCGGCGACGGTGGTGCCCATCCCGGCGTATTTCGGATGCTCCCAGGACGCACGGAAGATCGCAGTGTTGGCGGCACGGATCGCATGTGCGAGCTGATTGGTCGCTGGCGTCAGGTTGGGATCGTCCTCTGCGCTGTCGGCTGCCGGATCGTTGCCCGTTGATTGTATGCGGGCCAGAATGGTCTCGATGGCCATGCGGCTTGCCACTTCACCTGCGTTCCCTCCTCCCATGCCGTCACAGACGACGTACAGCCCGAGCGAGGAATCCGCGACGAAGCAATCCTCGTTTTGGGGTCGTTTCCGCCCGATGTCAGATTTGGCGAAGTGCAGCCGGTCAATCGCCACGACCTACGTTGCCTCCTACGCTGCGAGGCTGTGCAGACAGTCCCGCAGGTCCTGTGCCAATTCTCCTGCCCGACGATACCGCTGCGGCAGCTCCTTCTGGAGGGCGCGGTTGACGACTTCCTGAAATATCGGCGGGAGCTCGGGGCGAAGCGTGTGCAAATCCGGATGTGGATGGTGGGCAATCGCGAAGAGCAGCGCCGACAGGTTATCGGCGGTAAATGGCGGTTGTCCGGTCAGCAATTCGAAGAGCACGACGCCCACCGAGAAGACATCCGACCGGCCATCCACCTTCTTGCCGGCGATCTGCTCCGGAGACATGTAGGTCGGCGTCCCGAGCACGATGTCCGTCTGGGTCTTGTTGCTCGAAGCCATTTTGGCAATGCCGAAGTCCATGACTTTGACCAGCCGTTCCTTGGTAATCATGATATTTGCGGGCTTAATGTCGCGGTGTACCACGCCTTGCTGGTGAGCATATTCGAGCGCCTCTGCGACCGAGGCTAACGTCGGCACCATTTGGGGCAGCGGCATCAGATTCGGTTTGCGCGACCAGTTCTTGAGCGACTGACCCTCCACCAGCTCCATCGCGATGTATCCCAACTCGTCCTGTTCTCCGGCGTCGTAGATCGTCACGATGTTTGGATGTGAAAGGCGTCCTGCGGACTCGGCTTCACGGAAGAAACGGGCCTTGATCTCCTGTACCTTGTCCGGCTCCTCGAATTCGTCCAAACGCATGGTCTTGATCGCGACAAAGCGTTGAATGGTCGGATCTTTCCCGAGATACACCAGCCCCATCGCGCCGCGACCGAGTTCCTTGAGTATCTTGTAGCGTCCGAGACTCGCCGGTGGTTGTCCATTGCCATTCATCACGACGGCTATGCTTTTTTCGACGGGGTCAGCGGCGATCTCTGCACTGTCGTCAGTAACCGGCGACTCCTCGGGCACGGGTGTACGGACCGGCTTTCGTTTGACGGGCTCAGGGGCAAAGGTATTGCGCAGGAGTTCTAGATGGCGCAGCCAGGCGATGGTCAGCCAGAGCCCCAATACAACGAGCATGATCGTATAGCCTTGCGCAAACACGGAGAGACCTATCTGATCAATGAACGGCGAGCCGAGGGTGCGGAGGGTCCTTCCGCCGAAGATCACCACGGCCAACGCGGCTGACGGCAGCACAATGGTGCGGAGAAAACTGGATCCGCGCCCATTGTCCGGGAGCTGCTGATAGGCGGACGCGGCAAGCGCCATGAGAAGGCCAAGCGCGACCCCCTGGCTCACCAGCCGCACGGCGTTGGCGCCGGTTACAGCAGTCAGCGGGATGCTGAAAAACTCGACCCATGCCAGCCCGCTGAGCAGAGGGCCCAGGAGGAGCGCTGCGAGAATGCCGCTCGCATGAGGGATGATCCAGTGCAGGCTCTTGGACATGATCTAGCCGGGAAAGTGAATGGACCTCAGTCTAACGGACGGCGACCGAGAGTCAACGAATTGAGGGAAATGTGCGGTGATTGCGCTTGAAGAATTGTGATGTCACGCGCCGGCAATCGGCTTCAACGTCCGGCCGCTACTGATTTGAGCGGCTCCAGCAGGCGGGGATTCACTTTGAGGTCGCCGCGCCCATACCCGACCTCGATGTCGGGCTTCGTGATCCCATGAAAATCGCTTCCGCCGGTGACCAGCAAGTTGAGTCGCTGCGCCAATTCGAGGTAACGCGACGTCTGAGATTTGCTGTGAGTGCTGTAATGGGCCTCGACACCGTCCAGGCCTGCTTCTTTCAAGGCCGTCACGCAGCCGCGCAGCCCGTCGCCGTCGTCCTTGATCCAGGTCGGGTGCGCCAGCACCGCGACCCCGTTGGCCTCCCTGATCCACTTGATCGCCTCAGCGGGCGCGGGAAGCTCGCGGGCGACGTAGGCCGCTTTCCCCTCCGCCAAATATCGGTCGAAGGCCTCTTTGGCGGAGGACACATATTTTTTCTGCATGAGTACCTGCGCGATGTGAGGGCGTCCGACCGATTCAGTGCCGGCCAGCGCACGAACTTCCTCGTAGGTGATATCCAATCCGGCAGACCGGAGGCGCTCGATGATGAGCGGATTCCGGCGGTGCCGACTGGCTCGAAGCGTCGCCAGCCGCTCATGCAACAGGGGGTCCTGCCAATCGAGGCAATAGCCGAGAATATGAAGTTCGCTCCGGCCGTCAAAGGCGCTGATTTCGACGCCTGGAATGACTTCGATGCCCAGTTCCTGGCCGGTGGCCATGGCTTCAGGAATCCCGCTCGTGATGTCGTGATCCGTGATCGCCAACGCCGTGACGCTGGCTTTCGCGGCTAACTTCAGGACGTCAGACGGCGAGAGGCTTCCGTCGGAATGGATGGTGTGGAGGTGAAGATCAATACGGCTCACGACGACTCGCGCGTGGGGACGGCCTGCCGAGGTTTTTGTGCCACTAACTGCGCGGTACAGACGGACCCCATGCCGGGGCCTCCGTCATGTTCGCCCTCGTCATAGGAGAGGACGCGGAGGGAGGATGTGAGCCGAAGTAACTCGTTCTGCGCCAGGCAGAACTCCCATCGACGGGGATGACGATAGCGTACGTAGTTGTCGATGGTAAAGGTCTCGTACAATAGGACCCCCTGTGGCTTCAAGGCCTCAACCAGCCACGGGAACAATGGGCGGTGGAGGTAGAAGCAGACGACGATGGCATCGTACGCGTTCACGGGAAATTCAGGCCGATCATCAGTGCGCCGTTCCAAGTCGACTTGTTTGACGGTGAGATGCGGGAGACGGCGCTGGGCGGCGACGGCCGAAAGCTTTGCGAGACTGTCATGGTCTCGATCGATCGCTTCGACCTCGAAGCCATGAGCGGCGAGATAGAGTGCATGACGCCCGGCTCCACAAGCGACATCGAGCGCACGACCTTTCGGGAGGCGGTGGAGCTGCTGGGTGACAAAACAAGAAGGCATCGGATCCGTGTCCTGAGCATGGTGGGCGGCACGTGGTCGGTCGAGCTTCACACCGACGGACCCCGCCTTCTGTGCAATCGGAGGTGCCAATTTCCGAAGCCAAAGGCGTACGCGGCTGACCGGAAAGTCTGTGAAGAGCAGGGTCAGTATTTTCTCGCCGAGGGTTTCCAGAAGGGCGCAGACTTCCTTGCTTCCAAGTTCGACGATCCGCTCCGACACTTGAGCGTAATCAACCGTGTCGCTCAAATGACCGGAAGTGGCGGCCGAAGCAGTTTCGCAGTCCAATTCAAGGTCGATGGCCACGGGTTGGGGCCGTTGCCGCTCCTCGGGCGTGATGCCGCACCTCGTGTGAAATTCGAGGCGTTCAATGACAATTTTATCGGGCATTTTCGTCATTGTCCGGGATGAAAAGAGAGACTGTCAACCTATCGTAAGATGGGTACCGAGAGGAGGGCGCAGCGGCGCAGCCTCTATTGACTCACTCTTTCGCCCCCTCATATAATTACCGGTCGACGCAATCTAACCGACTGATTCAGCGGGGAAAATGGCTGAGTTTACACACTTCAACGAGTCCGGCCGCGCGCGGATGGTCGATGTTGGTGGGAAGGCTCAGACCGAACGGGTCGCGACTGCGCAAGCCAAAGTCTACCTCCGGCCCGAAACCCTGGAAAAAATTCAGCGCGGCAAGATCGCCAAGGGGGACGTCTTAGCCGTCGCCCAGGTGGCGGCCGTGATGGGTGCCAAGAAGACTCCCGATCTCATTCCCATGTGCCATCCTCTATTGCTCACGTCCGTCGACATCTCTTTCAAGGAAGAGCCTCAACCGGACCGACAGGGCCGCTGTTCGATCACCGTGATGGCAACTGCCAAAACCAGCGGGCAGACCGGGGTCGAAATGGAGGCGATGACCGCTGTTTCCGTTGCCGCGCTGACCATTTACGACATGTGCAAGGCAATTGACCGGGGAATAAGCTTCAGCGATGTCTGGCTGGCTTCAAAGTCGGGCGGGAAATCTGGCGCCTACGACCGGGACAGCGGAGCATCACGGCATCACGGAGAGCACGGGGACGAATGAGTCGAAACGCATGATCACGGTGAGACTGTTCGGCATGACGAAGTCCCTTGCGGATAACCAGTCGAGCCTGACGCTGGCCTTGGGAAAGAACCAATCCGTGAAAAACGTTATCGAACTGGTCAACAAGCGCTATCCGAAGATCGGCGAATTGATCTACCAGAAGAAGGTCCTGGTGTCCGTGAACCAAGAAATTGCCCACGCCGATACGAAGGTGCAGGAAGGCGATGAAGTGGCCCTGCTGCCTCCGTTTGCCGGAGGGACGGCGGGCGGCCCCGGTGACGGGGCGTCCCGGGAATCGATTGCAAAGCCACCGGTGGGATCGGCCGATGAAAATCATGGCGAGGTCGAATGAGCGCAGCCGAGCAGAATGAACTGTTGGTTCGCGTGCAGCGTGAAGACTTTTCTGTCGATGCGGAGATCAATCGCGTGCGAAGCCGCTCTAGGCGGATCGGTGGCATTTCCATTTTTCTCGGGACGGCGCGGGACCATTCGAAGGGACGTGACGTCGATGGTATCACTTTTGAGCATTACGAGGGCATGGCCCAAAAGAAGCTGCGGGAGATTCGCGAAAGGGCGCTGAAGGATTTCGACATCCTGGAATTGCTGATCGTTCACCGGTACGGCGAGATCACGATTGGCGAAAATATTGTGTTGATCATTGCCGGCGCAGAACATAGAGCGGACGCGTTCCGCGCCTGCAAATGGGCGATCGACGAATTAAAGCAGATCACCCCGATTTGGAAGTTGGAGCATACGCCGTCAGGGGAGGTCTGGGTCGAAGAACATCCATAACGAGGATGGTGAAAATCGTCTCGAGCTGTGGACGGCCGTTTGACCATCTTCGTAACGAATGATCATGGAACAGATCCTTCAACAGAGCGCGTCTACCCAGAACGTCGTCGATGCGTTTGGACGGCCGCTGAAAAGTCTGCGGCTCTCCGTGACGGACCGGTGTAATTTGCGGTGCTCTTACTGCATGCCCGAGGAGGAGTATGTCTGGCTTCCCCGTGAGGATGTGCTGACGTTCGAGGAAATGGCGGCGCTCTCCGGCTATTTTACGGATCTCGGCGTCGACAAGGTCCGGCTCACAGGAGGAGAGCCGCTGCTGCGTCGTGATCTGCCCAGGCTCATTCGGCTGCTGCTGCAGAACCACAACATTAGGGAAATTGCCCTCACAACGAACGGGATTCTGCTGCCGGATTATGCGGAAGCGCTCTACCAGGCCGGTTTGAGCCGGGTGACGGTCAGCCTGGACACGTTGAGACCGGAGCGGTTCAGGCAGCTCACCCGCCGCGACGAGTTCGCGCGCGTCCTGGAAGGCATCGAGTCAGTCGGCCGCGCCGGTTTCACGGGACTTAA
>JAICVE010000321.1 GCA_025935475.1 Nitrospira sp.
GGCCTCATCTCCTTGCCATCAAAACGGGCGATTTGGTTGATACACCCACACTGTTTCCCGTCGCTCCTTCCACGCACATCCAGCTGGACATCACCGAAACGGAGCGAGTGAACCCCTCAGGCCGCATCCTGCCGTCGTTGATCGACAGCCTCGATGTGCTCAGCCTTTACCGGCTGGCCGGAACGCTCGGCGCAACACTCGACGTGTCCGCGCCGGCCTCAGGACCTTTTCGCATGATCGTCCGACTCCCGACGGGACCCTCTCCTGCATCCGGTCAGCCGCAGGTCACCGACGCGGCTGCCATCGAGCGAACGCCTGAAGCGCCGTCATCCGTGGACCCTTCGGCGGCCCAGGCCCTGGTCACTGCCGCTCGCACCGAGCGCCGCAGCAATGCACGGGTCCAGACAGCGCTGCCGGCGAAGATCACCCGAGGATCGTCCGTCTGGAAAGGAACGGTCATGAGCCTCAGTGTGAGTGGAGCCGGAATACGAGTGCAGGGCGACTTTCCGCCGCTGCCATCCCAGGAAGCGGTCATCAGGGTTACGACTGCCGTTGCGACGTTGGAGCTTAACGGCCAGGCTCATACACGACCCGCGGCCGCATCAGGGATCCAGCTGTCGATTCAACCTGACACTCGACTAATCGTGCAATTTACTGGGCCGAATCAGACGGAGAGGGCGGTTCTCGCCTCGCTCATTGCGGCCACTCATGAGCGATCACTTACCTTCACGCTGGACATCCACCTCCCCATCCCGGCTATCCTGCCGCACGCCGACAGGCCCCCTTCTTTCGACCTTGCCGAATATGACCGCCGGGAAACCGTGCGCGTATCGACGGCCTTACCCGTCCGCCTGCAAACAACCTTCCGGCAGGAGCACGGCACCCGCCTTCAGGCACAGGTCATAAACCTCAGCCGCTCCGGTGCATGCATCGTGGGGCGGGAACGGCCCGAGGCGCTGGAAGAACGCCTCGAAATTCACTTCGCCCCCGCCCATCGCAGCGAGCCGGGGTCACATGAGCCGGGAGCACCGGATACCACGCTCGCAGCACGTGTCGTCTGGACGGCCGCCGATCCGACGGCTGCCAGCGCATTCCACACGACGGACCGGGACAATGCGGTACGGTCGGGACTTCGGTTTGAACCGCTGACCCCTTATGCCGAGCGCGAACTGAACCGCGTCATCAAACAACATCTCCGCGCCCAGCGATCCGGCGAAGCGTTTTCAACGGCGGCGCCCGTGATCAGCCTGCCGCGCGAATGCCGCAACGCTCGTGGTCAGACGATCGCGATCACGGACGACCATCTCAGTCAATTGGTCGATCCAAACTGTCCCACGATCATTATGGCCCCTGGGTATGGGCAAACGGCTTCGGACTATATGGCCCTCAGCTACTATTTGGCCCAACATCGGTTCCGCGTGCTTCGCTATGATCCGACCAATCACCTCGGGAACAGCGAGGGCGAGCTCCAACAGACGACATTGCGCAGCATGCAGCATGATCTCGAAAAGGTCATGGAGTTTGTGCGGCACACCTGGCCGCAAGCGCCGCTCGTCGTGATCGCCTGCGATCTGGCGGCCCGCGCTGCATTGAAAACTGCCGCTCATACGGACCCCCTGGATTTGCTTCTGTTGGTGAATCCCGCCATTGATATGGCGAGCCTGCTCATGGCGGTCCATGGACATGATCTCATCGCCGACTACCAGTTCGGGTTGCGGCGCGGCGTCTGCAACCTGTTGGGGTTGAACGTCAACGTGGATCAGTTCGTCAGCGATCTGGTCGCCGGCCGGTGTGCCGATCTCGAATCGACCCTGGAAGACCTCCGGTTGATTCGCTCGCCGCTCTGTATCGCTACAAGCCCCACTGATTCCACCGCGTTGCCTCCGACCGATCTGCCGCACGCGTTCATGACCGCGTTGGGCACCCATACGAGGCTGGTGAACATTTCCTCGCCGGTCACCGACCGGCATCTCGACGTCCACGGAGCGCCGCCCGCCGCCTTCGGACAGCTGCTCAAGCAGATCAGTTCCATCATTTCGGTGCAGACCATCTCACCTCAACAGGAAATCGCCGCGCAGCCCTTCGTCGCGCGACAACATCGCATCGAGCAGGAATTCAACTTCCTGCGGCATGACGGTTCGCAAATCAACCGAGAGGCGCTCTGTGCGGCCCATCTCGCCCAATTGCCACAATTGGGCAATCTGCATGAGTACCGGAAACTGCTGGATGATCTCTATGGTCTGATGAGCCCGCTGGAGCCCGGCGCCGTGCTGGTCGATGCAGGCGTCGGCCAAAGCGATTTGACACGCACGGCGCTGGTCAATCACACGTACCGCGCCGGCCAGTCCAGCTGGACCGACCGCCCACCTCCGCTGATGGTCGGCGTCGGACGGTCGCGCGAGCGGATCAGCCAGGCCCGCCATGCGGCGCTGGTGCTGCAACGCGAACTCGCGACGGGCTTTGTCGGCCGACTGTCGGCCATGCCGCCCCTTGCCATCGCCTGGCTTCAGGCCGATCGGAGGTCGGCGCTCCCGTTTAAGACCGGCTCGGTGAGCCGGCTGGTCTGCAACCTTTCACTCCCCTATGCGCCTTCTCCGTTCGCCGCTCTCAAGGAATGGGACCGCGTGTTGCATCCCGATGGCCGCCTGATTCTCACTGTCTTTCATCCGAACACGGATCTTTCTCCTATCTATCGGAGGCATCTCCGGCAGGCCAACCAGGACGAGTTCAGTGCCCAAGCGCAACCGCTGCTTCACTACTTTGCCCGGCTACGGGAAGCGATCCATCACGGCATCCTGCAGACATTTGATGAAGCAGGGCTTGGAGCACTTTTGAGACAATGCGGTATCATCTCCTTCCGCATCCTTCCCATCTTCGACGGGCAAGCGTTGGTCGCCATTGTCGGGAAACAGAATTCCTCTGGCTCCCTTCGATAAGCCGGTGTATACTCCCCCTCGCTGTACAACTTTGCACATCATGTGCACGTGATGACCTAACCTGTTCCTGTCGGCGATGACTCAGCATAGCGGCGCGTCCTTCTCTCTATGAGCGTACGACCGACCGAGATGGCCTCAGCGTCAACGATTTCACCTACACATCTCCTGGATTTGGTGACCCGTTTCTCCACCGAAATCGGCGCGATGACCGATCTCGGCGCCCTGTCCGAACGCATTATTCAGGAGCTCTGCCGTGTCGGCGGAACCACGCACGGCGCGCTGTATCTCTTGGATCGTGAGCATGAACATTTTCGCCGTGCGGGCCTGGTCGGCCTGGCCGCCGAGTCCTGTTTTCCCGGTACGCTCGCACTGACCCATTCCATCCCGCAACATCTGTCGTCTTCTCTCCAAACGGCCCCGGGCATGGCCGAGCCGCACAACGGGTGTCGCGCGGCGTTGGATGATGCGCTCGCGGCCATGAGAGCTGGACGGAACCTGCCGCATGTCAGCCGCGGGCGACTCATCGCTTTTTCACTCCTCGGAGGCAACCGGACCCACGAGCATGACGCGACCCCTATCGTTTCGTTGCTCAATGCGCTCGCTCAAACCGCCACCAACGCGCTCGACACCAGCATGCTGTTGGAAGACCTGCACCGCTCGCACGCCCTGATGAAGCGCACAGACCGCTTGAGGTCGCTGGAAACGATCGCTGGAGGATTTGCGCA
>JAICVE010000350.1 GCA_025935475.1 Nitrospira sp.
ATTTCGAAATGGCCCACCTCAGATTGGGAGAATCTGCTCCCCATCTCTCTCGCGCTCCACAACGATCCCCTTCGCCATGCCGTGAGAGCTTTCGCCTGGCCGACCCATCGAACCGTGGATTTCACCCGTCGACTCCTCCGTCCGTTGGGCGTACACGATTAGTGATGATGCGGTCGATACATCAGATCCGCTCGGCATGCGCTGTTGGGAATGCCACGCCCCGATCAAAGATGAGGTGACCATCGATCTGCATAACACGGCAAGGCTGGACCCACATTTTTTGGGATAAGAGGTGCATGATGAACATACGTCTGATTCTCACCCTCACGCTCTGCCTCCTCTTCTCCGTCAGTGCGATTGTCGGGATCAGCGATGCGACGACCACCTTCGGCGGAAGCAGGGTCATCGCCATCGATCAGGAGCAGCGGACAATCACGTTTAAGACAAATGAAGGACAAACCTGGACATTGCCAGTAACCGATCCAGATCTCTTGAATCGGCAATCCATTGCCAAGAATGACCAAGTCACCATCGAAATCGATCTGAACGACCGGATTAGCAATGTCATTAAGTTGTCAGACGTACCCACTCCTCCCCGTGGCGACACACGTCTCGATAACGAGGATCGGTGATCACTAGCCTTCCTCACTGAGACCGGAAGGCAAAGCGGTTTTTCTTGGGACGTGCGTTCCAGGACTGACTAAGTGAATTGGTAAAAAGGCTTTCCCCGCGATGATTGTGGGTACCACGGCACTGGCAATGACCGCTGCGACCAGAAAGGAGTACTGCTCTTCAGTGACCAAGCCGTGTGACAAGCCAAACAGGGCTGAAATCGTCCCAAACGTCAGGCCAGTGGACATCAACAGGGTGTAGAACCATCGTTCCTTAGGATGCTGACGAAACACGCTGATAAGGGGATACAGTCCCAAAATCTTCGCTGCCAACTTTCCAATCAATAGCGAGAAGAACACGAACGGGGCAGTCAGCAAGGCTGGAAGCGAGACCAGCGTGCCCGCTCGGAGAAAATAAAAGGGCGTTAAGAATCCAACGGTCAGCGTACGAAGACGGCGCATCCAATGAACATCCTTGGCCGCTCCTCCGGCCAAGACCATTCCGGCGAGATAGGCAGGTAAGACGGCTTCACTGCCCGACCACAGTGCGAGCGCGCCAAGCCCGAATAGCACCAACATCACCCACTTCGTACGAATGGCCGCCGTACGGTGACCGTACCGCTCGGTCAGCCAATTCATACTGGCGGGAAGTACCCCCAGAACCATGGCGGTAGCGGCGATGAACACCACGGTTTTATAGGTGAACGGTGAGAAGAGCAGGCCGAGCGCGACAACTGTCCCGAGGTCGTTAATGAAGCATGCCCCGAGTATCCCCTTGCCAAATTCTGTTTGATTCAAACCGCTTTCCAACATCACGGTATACACAACAGCCATCGATGTCGTAGAAAGCGCAATCCCTGCCAACCAACTCGCATCGGTATTCCAACCAAGTCCGAAGTATGCCAAGGCCGCACATCCGAAGAAGGGCGCGAAGAACCCGACGAGGCCGATGACGTTCACTTCCGCGAGTTTTTTCCGCATGACGTGAGGATCCAGCTCGGCTCCCGCAAGAAAGGTCAATAAGACGGCGCCGACGGCAGCCAAAAAGCGGAGCCATTCAGAATTGGCGGCAAGTAGGTGCGTGCCGTCAAAGGCAGTTAACACCGAGGCGGCGGCTACACCAACGCAGATCTCCACCAAGGCGATTGAAACACGAAGTGCCGAAGCCAGGAGCGCGGATAAGACAGCGAGAAACAGCCAACAGGCGGCGATCGTGAAGGGATGTTCCATTTCGGAGTCCTCCGAAAGAATTTATTCACATGCCGCCTGTGTGGGTGATATACCGCCTACGCAGACAGCTTCCCTGTCGCGTAGGAGTCATCAGCCACTACAGTGGCGGTTATCCGGGGGACTCCATCCCCTCTCGATGCACTATATCGGTACAGACCGACGGGATCAATTCGAATCAGCGTTGACCACGATTGCGTTTTCACTGCTGCCTACGTCCATCGACTTTCTGGTCCTCCACCCAGACGTGCGATGTCGACATATTTCACGACAAGGTCAGCCAGCCGTATTCCAGTACGTTCCCCCTCAGCCAGAAAATCGCGCTTGGCCGCCTTCCACGCCTGTGTCCACTGATTCTCAGATGCCTCGATGTGGTAATACAGCTCAAGCGTCGAAACGGCCTGGTCCGCCTCCTCCTCGGAGAGTCCCAACTCCTGCATGAGGACGTTTCTCTGCTGTTTCCTTGTCTCAATGTACTGTTGCACCAGGGATTTCACGTCATCGTCCATCGCTGTGCTCCTCGCCTGCATCACCGCTGATCGTCTATCAGGTCCCCAGCGCCCATCAGTGAGCCCTCCACCGTCTTAGAACACCATCACGTGATCGACGAGAAATGTACCATCTTTTTCGACGAGGAGCATTTCGGCAACGAATTCACCTGGCGCTTTTGTGAACCACTGCTTCCAGATAATCGCCGCTGCGCCCGGACGTTTGAACACGGCGACAGGTTCCCGCCGCGAGAAATAACCCTTCTCTCGCTGATATTTCTCACAGACCTTCTGAAGGTACTCCTTGGTCACGAGCGTCTTCATTCGGTCGCTGAAATCTCGAATGTGACGCGCATGATCGATCGCAGTCGATGCATCCATCAAATTGTCCATGATCGGATTGGCGATGTGGAGAATTTCCTCGTCCGACATGCTTTCCAAGGTCATTTGCCTCTCCTGTGTGTGATACCGAACGCCGCAGACTACCCGACATTCCACCAAGAACGATGTGTGGAGCAAGTAGGTCTCAGGAACCGAAAAGAGACAACGTAGAGGATGCGGATGCCAGAAAGAAGCGTTTAATTGCGGGATTCTACTGCCGCAGCTTGGCCAGAACCGCTGCAGGGTCCCAGTAGGCCCATAACGCCGTGATCCGGCCCGCTTCATTGAATTCGAAGACGTCGATGCCGGCCACCTCCACTGGCTTCAGATTCTTCCCGATGGCCTTGCCTTGAAAGACGACCGCCGCACGATTGCTCGCCGCATACACCGAATCCGCTTGAATGCTGACGTCCTGAATCGCATGCGCAATGACACCAAAGAATTCCCGTAACGCGCTTGCGCCCTTGTGCGGGGTGCTCCCGTATGGATCATGCACAACCGCATGCTCATCGAAGCAGGCCACATACGCAGAGGGATCGAGACTGGACCAAGCCGCGAAGTAGCGATCGACGGCATCGGACATCTGTTTTGGAGAAAGAGGCATGGTCTCGGGAGACGATCATAGTCCGTGTGCCGCAGTTTCGCAACGCGCGATGGTTG
>JAICVE010000203.1 GCA_025935475.1 Nitrospira sp.
AGGGAGAAACCTGCCGGGGAGTTCTCGGTGTGCTCGCGGCGGAGCGTGCAGCTGACGGTAGTAGCGAAGCACCTTCCTCACATACTGACGCGTCTCTCGGATGTGTGGCACCCGGCCTCCTTTGACGCGATGCACACCGGCGTTGTACGCAGCCAGCGCGAGCGGAAGATTCCCTTGATAGCGGTTTAGCAGGTGGCGGAGTTGCCTGGCACCGCCGCGGATGTTTTCGACGGAATCATACACATTGGCCACCCGCAAGGTGGCTGCCGTGTCGGGAGTCAGCTGCATAAGGCCGATGGCTCCCTTCTTTGAGACGACGTGTTGACGAAAATCCGACTCGGCCTTGATCACGGCGCGCAACAACGCGGGATCAAGACGGTAACGTTTCGCATAAAAGGTGATTGCCCGTCGAATGTCTTGCTTCGAGTAGTGCAGGCGATTTTCGGAATCGGAAATCGTCGCGACGGGAGCCAGGACGACCATCAGCACGGCGAGGAGGCCAATGCCGCTGCCGCGAGCTGCTCTTCGAAAGACAGGGTTGTCCCACCAGTCCATCCCTCATGAAGCGCTCAACATCCATGCCTGGGTCGATTTCGTGCAACACCGCGAAAGATGAGGCAAACGTACATCTCGACATGTGCAGTGAGCTGCACAGGAGTGTGCAACGAGCGTCTCATTTTTGAGGCAGTCGGCTGAGGGATCCTCACCGCTTATGACTTTCCCCATAGGACTTCGAGACGCTGCGCACGGCCACAGGTGAACTTGTAGTATTTGTAACGGATGGGATTTTTCTTGTAGAAATCCTGATGATAATCCTCGGCGGGATAGAATTCCGACGCGGCTGTCAATTGGGTGACGATTGGCGTTGAAAATCGTTTGGACTGTTCGATCGCCCGCTTCGACTCCTCCGCTGCCCGCTTCTCCTCTTCGGTCTGATAGAAAATCGCCGCCCGGTACTGATTCCCGTGATCGCAGAACTGCGCGTCGGGGGTCACAGGGTCGACGTTGCGCCAGAAGGCTTCCAGCAACTGGGTATACGTCACTTTCGCCGGGTCGTAGCGCACCTCGACCGATTCGGCATGTCCCGTCTGTCCTGCCGAGACTTGTTCGTAACTGGGATTCCGGACCGTGCCCCCCATGTACCCCGACACGACCTCACGCACACCATCCACCTTCTCAAAGGCCTCCTCCATGCACCAAAAGCACCCACCGGCAAAATAGGCCTTGGCCACCGGGGCTGTTCCGGACGTGGGCGGTTGGGCCAAGGCGACATGTACGGCTGCTAGAGCCATGCCTGACAGTAGGAGGCTCATCGTCCATCGCGAGGCTGTCATGGTTATCCTCCTTTGGCGACTCCGTCGAGTCCCTCTAACCTCTTTACGGTCGTTCCCTGCCGGTGGATGGCTGCAAACGTCAACAGCCTCCCCATGGTTGAGGCGCCTGCATGTTCGAGCCGTTGCCGCGCTCAAAACGTTTCAAGATGGCGTTGATCGCATCTTCCGGTGTCTGCACACTGGACACGAGCCGGCCGCCTAAGTGTTTGAAAAATTTTTCTTCGGTGGGCGTTGCGCCGAGCAGCACCACTTCCTTTCCGGCCTTGAGCGCCAACGCCACTTCCGACACGGTGCCAGACCCCCCTAAGCCGCAGGCGATGATCACCTGACTCGAAAGGACGCAGACGTTGTTTCTCGCATTGCCCATTTCCGTGATGACCGCCACATCCACATATTTTGAAATCCTGTCCCTGGTCGTCGGAAGCACTCCAACCGTCAAACTGCGAGGGACCTTCTTGGCTCCCTGATTCGCCGCATGCATGACGCCCACATCGCGGCCGCCCGTGAGCAAGACCCATTCACGCCTGGCAATGAGTTCTCCGAGCGCACGCGCATTTTCCACATCTTTTCTTCTGGCCTTGGCGGGGCCCATGACTCCGACGACGTATCGCACCCTGTTGCCCCTAAGGTTGAACGGGAGAAGATTGTAGCCGCTTTCATGCGGCGTTTGTCAAAAAAGGGCCCGTACGAGCGGATGGACGCGAGGTAAGCAGGAGGGCAACGGTCTAGAACCGCGAGGCGGCAAGCGTGACGTCGGCATGGGCCCAGGCTTTTTCGAACCGGTCAGAGGCCTCGGCGGCGTCGGCATCCTTTCGCTGAACCTTCAGGCTTTGGAGCAAACCAAACAATCCCCACCCATTTTCCGGGTACCATCTCAGATCGGCCCGGTACTCGGCTTCAGCCTCCGAAGCACGACCGGCGAGCAGCAAGACGGGGCCGAGGTAGTGGCGCACGGGAAGCGCCCAATGCGGCGGTTCGGCGCCCTGCAACGAGTCCTCGATTTTCGTCGCCTCCCGCAACGTCTTGATGGCTTCATCATGACGACGGCGTTGAGCAGCGATTTGACCGGCCAGTAGGCGCTCGGCGATTTTTAAAAGGTCGCGCTCGAGCTTATCCTGCTGATTCCTGCTTCGTCTGAACTGTTTTGTGAGCATCAGCAGTGCCTGGCGCTCGCCCTCCGCACCCGGTACGCGACCAGTCGCAACTAAGGCCATTCCACGGCCCAGTCGCCAGGCACCCTCAAGAAGACGCAGGCCTTTCGCAGGCGGAGGTTCCCGCAAAAGGTCTTCCCATTGACCGAAACGGATCCGGGTGAACAGCTTCGTCGTGAGATAGGCTTCTTTGCTGCGGTTCGCTTTGGCTTCTTCGTCCGTAATGGTGGAGACGAGCGAGCTGGCCGCCTTCAGGGCTTCTGCGCTGCGTCCTTCCATCATCAGCGAAGACCATAAAAAATGGAGATTGTGACTGTAATACCCATCGGCATAATCGCCGGTCAAATGCGCGCCGGCCAGATACCGTTCGTCGGCATGGGCCGCTTCGGCATTGCGCTCGGACGATTGGTGATACATCCCGATCCGAGCGTAGATATGCGCCGGCATATGGACCAAGTGGCCCGCGCCGGGCATGAGCCCGGGAAGACGGTCGGCACAAGCCAGCGCGCGCTGCGGTTCACGCGAAGCTTCGACGGCGTGAATATAGTAATGACAGGCGCCGGGATGGTCTGGCTGCTTGTCGAGAACCGCCTCGAGCGTCGAAACAATTTCTTGAGTCCCGGGCTTCGGGGTCCCCTCCGCGGTCCAGAAGTCCCAAGGCCGAAGATCCATCATGGCCTCGGCGAACAGCACGCCGGCATCCGCATCATCGGAGAAGGTCTTCCACACGGACCGCATCGCGTCCGCGTAAGCCTTGTCCAAGGCGGCGCGCGACGCGCGGGGAGAACCGAGATAACGCTTCGCTGAGGCCTCGATATAGGCGCGCTCGGCCGCAGTCGCGGTGGACAGGCGGGCCTGCGCCTGCTTGACGGCTTCGACTGCCCGGTGTCCGTCGTCCTTTGACATGGGCGCATTGATGTTCGGTCCCAGCGCCAGTGCAATTCCCCAATAGGGCATGGCCGAGCTTGGATCCAGTTTGGCCGCCTCCTCGAACGAGCGAATGGCTTCTTCATGATTAAAGGCATAGACCAGCCGCAATCCCTGGTCAAAATACCGTTGTGCCGACTCAGACGAAGTGCTGATCGGATGATGAAGCGTGCCGAGGTCGTCATACAGTTGCGGCTTCCCGTGAGCCACGAGGGGTGAAGCCCCCCACAGGAACAGCAAAACTCCGAGCGCACACATGACAGGTCTTGTAGCCCATCCTCGATCGGCACTCACCGGTTGCCTCAAAATCTGGTGACGCTGGAAAAATGAAAATCGGGAAGGACCATTGCGGGGACCAGCATCTTGCCAGTCTCGGAGGTGACGGCTTCCACGGCCTCCGTAAAGGCCTCCACCTGTTTGAACACCCGCAATGGGCTTTCGTGAAAACGGAAATTCCGCACGGCCGTGGTGATTTGGCCGTCTTCCACGAGAAATGTGCCGTCCCGTGTCATGCCGGTCAGCGTCAGATCGGTCGGATTCACCGTTCGGATATACCAAAAGTTGGTGACGAGGATGGCGCGTTCGCACCGCTTGATGAGTTCCTGAGTTTTAAATGCAGCGGGGCCGGATGCCGATACACAAGGCGCCTCAAGTGTCGCGATGCGTTTAATCTTGTGCTGCTGAGCGGTGAACCGGTCGTAGGCCAGCTGTCGCAATACCCCCTTTTCGATCCAGACGGAGTCTTCACTCGGCAAGCCTTCGTGCGTGAAGCCAGTGCCGAGGAGGTCGGGATGATCGGGAAGATTTTGAAGGGTCAGCCGTTCGTCCAGAATCTGACGGCCCAGCTGTCCTGCGAAGGGGCTCGTGCCCTTGTCATAGGATTTTGCATCCAGCGTCCAGAGCATCCAACTCCAGAGACCCGCCACTGCCGCCGGCTCCAGGATGACCCGGTAGCGCCCCGGCGCCAGCTCCTGCACGTCACGGCTTCGCTTCGCCTTGTTGATCGCTGACAAGGTCCGGTCCTGGATTTTCAGGTGATCGATGGAACGGTGAGCGGCTGCACTCCAACCGGTCGCGTCCTCTGCCTGTACCGTGAGGCTGAAACGCGCTTCGGTGCGTTCCTCCTGGGCAAACAAGCCGCTGCTCGCCGCGATGCCCACCGAGGCGACGGACGACGAGACGATGCCGGCCGCCTGAAGATTTTCAATGCGACATTGACCGATGGCCTCGTTGGCGTATTCAAGCCGCCGGGAGGGTCCTGCCGCCGTCGTCTCCGGCCGGCTCGTCAAGGGCGTCGGAAAGACCTGCGGTTCCGGCGGAGGGAGAAACTCAGGATCTTCCGGAGACACTCGGGCGATGCGTTCGGCGCGGTCGAGTGCGTCTTGGACTGCACCGGCCGTAAAATCCGTGGTGGAGGCGGAGCCGCGTCTGCGGTCGAAGGCCACGGCGACCGTCAGCGTGCCTCGTCTGGTATCGACGTTTTGGACGACGCGGCTGTTCGCGAACCGCGTCGTTCCGCCGTGCTGATCATGACAGTTGATCACGGTATGGTCTGCTTCTGATCGTTTCAATACGAGGTCGGCGAGGAATCGAAATTCGTCCGCGCTCGTCAATTTCGGCCAGGTCTTGGCGTTGACGGTACTCATTCGGCTATCCTTTGATGACCGCGACCCGACGGAACCGCGCATGGGAAGCGGCATGCGTCATCCAGCCGGACTGGCCCGGTTGGCCCTTGCCGCATGTGATGAAGCCGAAGCGGCGGCGATGACGGCGGTCGGCCACGCCGTCACAGCTGTTCCAGAACTCCGGCGTGATCCCGTGGTAGATCACATCCCGCAACATGTGGGTGCGCTTGCCGTTCTCGATCAACCAGAAGGCGTCTCCGCCGAACTGGAAGTTATAGCGCCGCTGATCGATGCTGTACGACCCGTGACCTTCGATGTAGATGCCCCGCTTCACGTCGGCAAGAAGCTCGTCCACCGAAGCCGAGCCGGGCTCCAAGCCGATATTGGCGATGCGCACGATCGGGACGCTGCCCCAACTATCCGCCCGGTTTGAGCCTCGCGACCTGGTTTCGCCGATCTTTGCGGCAACCTCGCGGTTAGTGCAATAGCCGACGAATAGACCTTCCCGGACAATGTCCCACCGTTGACAGGCCACCCCGTCGTCGTCGTAGCCGGTCGCGGCGAGGGTCTCGGGTTCGGTGTTATCTGCGACCAGATTCACATGTGGGGACCCGTATCGGAAGGTGCCGCGCTTCTCCGG
>JAICVE010000230.1 GCA_025935475.1 Nitrospira sp.
ATCCTCGTCAATGAAGGATCGGCCAGCGCATCGGAAATCGTGGCTGGCGCACTCCAAGACTATGGACGTGCCGTCATCGTGGGAACGACGTCATTCGGAAAGGGGTCGGTACAGACGATCCTTCCTCTGGGCGATGGATCGGGGCTCCGGCTGACGACCGCCAAATACTACACTCCGAAAGGCCGCTCGATTCAATCGACCGGGATCACGCCAGACATCGTGATCAAGCCGCAACCGGCGACCACGGTCGCCAAGGCCGAGACCAAGCCGGGGGACAAAGAGGCCGACGGCAAGGTGTCCAAACCGCCCGTCGCCGGACCCGGAAAAGAGCAGTCCGCTGTCACGCCCAAAGGTACCGAAGACGGCGTGCAAAGAAACGGTGCCGCCCCGGCCGCTCCTGCGCTCGATCTTTCGGGTGAGCCTTCGTTGGAGCAGGATGTGCAGCTGCAAAAGGCGGTTGAACTGCTGAAGACGTGGAAGATATTCAAGGAGCTTCGGCCGTCCTGATCAGGTTGAGCGTCGACGCAGCTCCTCAATAGCCTGGAGTAAGGTCTCCTCGGATCCCGAGAAGCCCGGCATCGTCCGGAGCATGTGAGAACGCACGAGTTTCTCGAGGTCCGCCAAGCTGGCGATGTTGAGGCGACTGTAAAGATAGGCGACTAGCGATTCCGAGAGGCCCGGTAATCGCGCCCAGCCTTTCACCTGCTCTGGCAAGGGCATCCGGAGCGTCTCCAGCATCAGAATCTTGCCGGTTCTGAGAAACTCTTCGATCTTCTGGGACAAATCGCTCCCGATGCCGTCAATTTCTTCGAGCGCATTTCGTTGCGCCGCATCCGCCACATCTTCATCCAAGGCCAAGAGGGCATCGGCTCCCCGGCGGTACGCGCGAACCCGATAGGGATTCGCCCGCTGCGCGGCGAGAAGCTCCGCGATCGATCGGAACAGTGCGGCAAGCTGTTGATTGCGCTCTGGAACGGCCATCGGGGTGCCCCCTATTGTGCCGGGTTCTTATCGACCCAGGCAAGGCGTCCGACGGTTGATTGACAACCGGAATTGCGGTTCCCTAGGATGAGAAGCATGGCTGAAGCCTTGCAAATCCAGGTCAACGGCCTACCGCGCGATTGCCGGTCAGGCTCGACCGTCGGCGATCTGCTGCGGGAACTGGATATCAAGACCGAGCGTGTCGCCGTGGAGTTGAACTTGGAAATCCTTGATCGGAAGGACTTCGATCTCCGAAGTCTCAACGCGGGCGATCGAGTGGAAATTTTGAGCTTTATCGGCGGCGGGGGGCTTGTCTTCGGCGAGAGGGATGGAAAGGGGACGACCGATGTATGATGATCGCTTGGTGATTGCCGGTCGGGAATTCAAGTCCCGCCTCTGGGTGGGAACCGGGAAGTACAAGGATTTTGCCGAAACCCGAAAAGCGATCGAAGTGTCCGGCGCCGACGTCGTGACAGTCGCCGTGCGCCGGGTGAACATCACGGACCGATCGAAGGAAAACCTGCTCGACTACATCGATCCTAAGAAATACACGATTCTGCCGAATACGGCCGGCTGCTACACGGTCGAGGATGCGGTGCGGTATGCACGGTTGGCTCGAGCGGCCGGTATCTCAGACCTCGTGAAACTGGAAGTGTTGGGGGACGAGAAAACGCTGTTCCCCGATACCGCCGGCCTCATCGAGGCGGCCAGGATTTTGATCAAGGAAGGATTCATTGTCCTTCCCTATACGAACGATGATCCCATTGTTGCCAAGAAGCTCGTCGAGATCGGTTGTCCCGCCGTCATGCCGCTGGCTGCGCCGATCGGCTCGGGTCTGGGGATCCGCAATCCGTACAACTTGAAAATTATCATGGAGACCGTCAAGGTACCGATCATTGTGGATGCGGGCGTCGGAACCGCCTCGGATGCCTCGCTTGCCATGGAATACGGCGCCGATGCCGTGCTGATGAACACGGCCATTGCGGGCGCCAAGGATCCGATCGCGATGGCGGAGGCCATGAAATATGCCGTCCATGCCGGCCGGCTCGCGTACAAGGCGGGTCGGATCCCGCGCAAGCTGTATGCGACGGCAAGCAGCCCCATCGAAGGCATGCTGTAGAGGCTGGAAACGACCGTCAGTGGGGTTGGAGTGAGAACAGCAAACCATTTTGAGCATCCTGCAAAAACCTACCAGTGATCCTGCGTTTTCTTCTGGTCTTTCATGCCGTCGCTTGAATCGCGTCTGCTCCTCGTTACCGATCGTCAACAAACGAAGGGCAGGCCGTTGCTCTCCGTCCTGGCGCAGGCGTTGAAGGCCGGAAGCCCTGCCATTCAATTACGGGAACGGGACCTCTGTGCGAAGGAGTTGCTTGCACTTGCAGATGAAATTCGAAGGCTCGCAGGTCCTCGCGGCAGCCAACTCGTGATTAACGACCGCCTCGACGTGGCACTGTCGGTCGAAGGAGCCGGCGTCCATCTGCGCGGTGACAGCCTGTCCCTGCCCGTGGCCCGCCGGTTGATCGGTGCTCGTCGGCTGCTCGGGGTGTCGGTCCATTCCGTCAGCGAGGCGGTGCAGGCTGAAGCCGGAGGAGCCGATTACGTGGTCTTCGGTCCGATGTATGAGACGCCGTCGAAGCACATGTACGGCCCGCCACTCGGTCTTTCAAAGCTGGAAGAAGCGGCGCGAGCCGTTCGTGTGCCGATTGTCGGCATCGGCGGCGTGACTGCCGCGCGCGCCCGCGACATGCGCTCTGCCGGCGCGTTCGGAGTCGCCGTGATCACCGCGATCCTTGGCGCAGAGGATGCGGAAGCCGCGACGCGAGCGCTGCTCGACGCCCTCACGTCAGCATCCTGATCGACTCAAAATCCCTGATTCCACGCGCGAGAATCTGCCGTCTAGTTGACCGTGAAAATAACGAGTGTTAGAATCCGCTCAAGACTTGGACTTCGCGATGCAGCAGCAGTTTGTCGCTTGTCCCAGGTGGTTCGATGGCAGATTCGAAAGGAAGTCCAAGCCGGCTCCGGTCCCTCCGAGATTCCGTGAAGCACATTACGAAGCGGCTGTCCGAGGGAGACCAAAACGTGATTCATCGTAACGACGAACAGAATCGGGAGATCGAAAAGCTCCGCGTCCAGATTCAGTCGATGGAAGAAGAAATCCGTCGGCTGTACCAATCCCGTTACCAGCTCGACCAGGCCAACAAGCAGAACGAAAAGCTTGTCACGACTTTGCAGGAAGCCAAAGCGCAAATCGAAGCGCTTCGCGCCGAAGTGGAGAAGCTGACTGCGCCTCCCTCCACCTACGCCATCTTCTCGAGCCTCAATCAGGACGGCACCGGCAACGTGTATGTGTCCGGCCGCAAGATGAAGGTGAGCTTGCACCCGACGGTCGCGAGCAAAGGCTTGCGGAAGGGACAGGAAGTGATCCTGAACGAAGCCTTGAACGTGATCGAAGCCCGTGGATTCGATGTCCAGGGTGAAGTCGTCCGCTTGAAGGATCTGTTGGAGGGGAACCGTGCGCTCGTCACGCTCCACTTCGACGAAGAGAAAGTGGCCGAACTCGGCGAGCCGCTATTGGCCGAGCGTCTCAGCGTGGGCGACCACCTCTTGTTCGATCCGCGCTCCGGCTGCGTCATTGAAAAACTGCCCAAATCTGAAGCCGAGGAATTGGTGCTAGAGGAAGTGCCGGATGTGGACTATGCCCATATCGGTGGGCTTCAGCATGAGTTGGAGCAGGTGCGGGATGCGGTCGAACTGCCGTTCCTCCATCCTCACTTGTTCTCGGAATATCAGCTCAGCGCTCCGAAGGGGGTGTTGTTGTATGGCCCGCCTGGCTGTGGGAAAACGCTCATTGCCAAGGCCGTGGCCAATTCCATCGCGAAGAAGTTGGGACACTTGACCGGCAAGGAAGTGCGGAGCTACTTCCTACACGTCAAAGGGCCGGAGCTACTCAACAAGTACGTGGGAGAATCGGAGCGCCAGGTGCGGGAAGTGTTCAAGAAGGCCAAGGAGCGCGCGGCGGACGGCAATCCGGTCATCGTCTTCTTCGATGAAATGGACGCCCTCTTCCGTACCCGCGGCACTGGTATCTCGTCGGACATCGAATCCACGATCGTGCCGCAGTTCCTCTCCGAGATCGACGGCGTCGAACGGTTGCGGAACGTCATCGTCATCGGCGCGAGCAACCGGCAAGATCTCATCGACCCCGCCGTACTGCGGGCCGGCCGGTTGGACGTCAAGGTGAAGGTGGGCCGTCCGGATGCAGTGGCCGCGAAGGACATTTTCTCGAAGTACGTGGGAAGCACTCTGCCGTTCGACGAGGAAGAGTTGAAGCGCCACGGGGGAGATGTCAAGGCCTTCGTCGAGCATTTGACCGACGTGACAGTTGGCACCATGTACGCGACCTCCGAGGAGAACCGGTTCATCGAAGTGACCTACGCGAACGGCGAGAAAGAAATTCTCTACTTCAAGGATTTCGCCAGCGGGGCCTTGATTGAAGGGATCGTCTCGCGCGCCAAGAAGTACGCCGTCAAGCGCGCCATTGCTCAGGAAGGCCGTGGCCTCAGGTCCGAGGACCTGATCCGCGCGATCCGGGAGGAGTTCAAGGAACACGAGGATCTGCCCAACACGACCAATCCCGACGACTGGGCCAAGGTCGCGGGCAAGAAGGGCGAGAAAATCGTGCATATCCGAACCATCAGCGGAGGGCCTGGCGAGTCGCGCCAGATCGAAACCATTACCACCGGCCACTATCTCTAGACCCCCATGCGGGACTCCACACCCCCGACGACTCCTCGCGTACTCGGAACGGAAACAGAATTTGGCATTGCGTCAAGGGATGCGTCGGCCACCGATCCAATTTCAAATTCGCTCGCGGTCATCGGGCATTATCCCGGTATCTCCGTGCCTCACGCCGTCTGGGATTATGAGAACGAAAATCCTCTGCTCGATGCCCGTGGGTTCGAAGTCGAGGGAGAGCGGGAACGGCCGAACCCTGACTACAACCGCCAACTGAACAAAGTCCTGGCCAACGGTGGTCGTCTCTATGTGGATGGCGCCCATCCGGAGTATTCGACGCCCGAATGCACGAACCCGCGCGAAGTTGTCGCCTATGAACGCATCAGCGAGCGGATCTTCGCTCAATGCCTCGACAACATGACGCGGGTGC
>JAICVE010000501.1 GCA_025935475.1 Nitrospira sp.
AATTCGATATTTCGAACTCGGCGTTTCTGTTGTTCCGCGACGCCAAGAGCGGCTCGCTCGGACTGATCTACCGGCGAGACGACGGCAACATAGGCTGGATCGATCTTACTGGGGGCGACAAAAGCGCCCCCTGAAGGTATGCGCCGCGTGGCGCGGCTGTTGTCAAGCAATGGACGAATCGACCATGCAACTGTCCGATATCATCGAGACCAAGAACGTCCTTCCGGCACTCAAGGCAGCCAACAAAAAGCAGCTTTTGCAGGAACTGGCGCATCATGCGGCGAAGCTGACCGGACTGGATGCGCGTGCGATCTTTGAGAAGGTCCTGCAGCGGGAGCGCTTATTGTCCACAGGACTGCAAGGCACGGCTATTCCGCACGAGAAGTTCGCGGGGCTAGACCGCATCCACGGTTTTTTTGCGAGGTTGGTCACCCCCATCGATTTCGAGGCGGATGATGAGCAGCCTGTGGATCTTGTCTTTCTGCTGCTGTCGCCAGAGGCTGCGGGGGGCGATCACTTGATGGCACTTGCTAGAGTGTCGCGGGTATTCCGCGATGTACAGATTGTCAACAAGCTCAGGGGCACGGAGGACGCGGCGGGACTCTATGCAATCCTGACGGAGCCGGCGGCCAGCACGCCGCATGCGGCCTGACCGGCGTCAGTGCACCGTCATCGGAAGCAGCTCATTGGCAATGGCATTTGCCATCGCGGCCTGCTTGCTGACGGAAATTGCGATGGGCGTCCCATCGGCCCCATAGAGGCAGAAGAGCGGGCCGGTGGCTCCCGCCGGGGTTTCACCCAGCAGCACCGAAGCCTTTTCAGCGTCGATTTCACGAATATAGGCCAGATGTCCGCCGCCTAAGCGGGCAAATTCAATATCTGACAGCCTAAGTCTGTTCTGCGTCGCGTTCATGCTCCTCACCCTCCGTTATGGACCGGTGACGTCGCCGCCCGAGGGCAATCTACATACCTGGATATGGGATTGGCGGACCCTGATTTCAATTTTCGAAACGCTCTCACGGCTGCCAGACCTCCAGGATCATTATGAAAATCCGCCGCACCCACGTGGACCGCCTAGGCCCTCGCCCACTGGAGCGGCCGCCTCTCAGTCGACATGATCGCCACGACAGCGAAGCTTAAAGCCACCTGTCAGCCATGACGGCTGGTTGAGCCTCGCTCTCAAGCAGCTTCGCGGTTGAGCTTGCCCTCTGCAAGTTGCGAGAGCAGCCGGTCGGCGTTTTTCTCTTCTTGAAGGGTCTCACGAAGAAGGGAGACGGCATCACTCATGCCGAGCTCTTCGCCCCAGGCGACAAGGGTGCCGTAGCGCGAGATCTCATAGTGCTCGACGGATTGTGCAGCCGCGAGAAGGCCGGCATCAAGAGCATCGGGCTCTTCGGCCTCTTCGATGATCTCCTTGGCTTCTTCGATCAGACCCTCGATGCCCGGGCAACGCTTGCCTCGCGGTTCCATATTGCAAAGCCGGAATATTCTCTCGAGCCTCGTCACCTGATTCTGCGTCTCCTTGAAATGCTGTTCGATCGCGTCGGCCAATTCCGCGGATTCGGCTTTCTTCGCCATTTTTGGAAGCTGCTGGACCAACTTCTTTTCAGCATAATAAATATCCTTCAGCCCGTGTATGAACAGGTCCTCCATAGTCTTCAGGCTCATTGCAGATCTCCTATCGTCGCGCGAGGTTTCGGTGAACGTCTGGTCAGAAATTCTGCCGGCATCCATTTGGTTCCAGCGTCTGCTCCTGGAACGCTTGCCCGGCCAGGAGGCTTGCTATTCCGAGGAGACGAGGAAGGCCATCGTTTCCGCTGAACCTCCGGCGTATCGAGTATGGTGAGGTTCTGTGGCGGCCCCATCACGACGATG
>JAICVE010000461.1 GCA_025935475.1 Nitrospira sp.
GTCACCCAGTTGTCTTGAAAGAAAATCTCTGCGATGCCCATCGTGATTCCGTGAAACCACGTCATCCAGCTATACTCTGGTCTTGGACCTGTGAAATCGGAGGGGGATGTCGCCTTGAGCGCATTCGACACGTCGATCGTGGAGAACTGCAGCAGGGCGCCGAGAAAAAACCACGTGGCCAGGACGAACGGCATGGTGAGGCCCGACACCTTGTGCGGACCGAGTAATGCGGCGAATGCCGGCATCACCACCGACGTGAAGGCCGCGCAGATTACGATATAGAGCCAGAGATGCAGATTTGGCAGGTTTCCTGTGGTGAAGTTGGGGCTGGTATAGGCGACCAATGCGATTGCGATCAAGGCACCGTTGAAGCCAAAGAGACCGGCTTTGATCAAGCCCTTATCGGCTTTGAAGAGCATCGCGGTGGCAGTGCTAATGATGGTGCCGAGCAGGCAGGCGATTCCGTAGATCCACGAATTGTAAAAAATTGACGCGAGAATCACGGCGCCGGAGAGCGGGTTGTTTTGAAACACGACCTGGGCGATTCCTCTCAGTACCCAATCGATGAACCCGAAGAGAGGATGGTCGCGGAACATCTCTGTATGTGCGACGTGTGCCATGCGGGCCTCCTTGGAGTCGGTCTCGGAGCGCAGCTTGACAGGCGGCGAAATCGTAGACTAGCATCCACCTTCCCGCAAGAGGTTTTTCCGGTCGGCTACCTAGGGAAAACCCTGTTTCTTCGTTGTGACAGGAGGACTTATGCATCTCACGCCGCGGGAGCAGGAAAAATTGTTGATCTACACGGCCGGACAGCTCGCAGGCGACCGCATGAAACGTGGCCTCAAGCTCAATCATCCCGAAGCCGTCGCCTATCTCACCGCTGCCGTGCTCGAAGGCATCCGCGACGGCAAGACCGTGTCCGAGCTGATGACGTATGGAACGACCCTGTTGTCTCACAAGGACGTCATGCCGGGTGTGCCGGAAATGATTCATGAAATCATGGTCGAAGGGACGTTTCCAGACGGCACCAAGCTGGTGACCGTCCACAATCCGATCCGATAGCCGAACTTCTCATTCTTGCCCTATCGGGAGACTGTCATGCCGAAAGCACAAAAGCGAGCCGGGGCGAAGGCCTCGAAAAAAGGGAAGGCCGCAAAGAGACCGGGTGGCTCGCTGGCCGCAACGATTCGGTCGGAACTGGCTAAGCCCGTCATCCCCGGTCAAGTCCTGTTTGCCACGGACGACATCCACGCATTGAAAAACCGACCGACCAAGGAATTGACGGTGAAGAACAGCGCCGACCGGCCGATCCAGGTCGGATCGCACTGCCATTTCTTCGAAGTGAACCGCGGACTGATCTTTGAACGTGAAGAGGCATTCGGCTTTCGTCTGTGCATCCCGGCTGGTACGGCGGCGCGTTTTGAGCCGGGCGAAGATAAGCGGGTGACTCTGGTGGCGTTGGCCGGAACGCGGACGGTGCACGGAATCAACGGCTTGACCAACGGCGCACTGGACGATGCCCACGTCAAGACACAGGCGCTCGCGCGAGCGGCTGAACAGGGCTTTATTCGGAAAGGAGGCGGCCGGTGAAGATCCCTCGCAAGCAGTACGCGGATCTCTTCGGCCCCACCACCGGCGATCGCGTGCGCCTGGCGGATACCGACCTGCTCATTGAAATCGAAAAAGATTTCACGTCCTATGGCGACGAGGCGGTCTTCGGGGGAGGCAAAGTGTTGCGGGACGGTATGGGCCAATCGGCGCGCGCAACCAGTGCCGCCGGCGCCCTCGACGCAGTCATCACGAATGCCCTCATCCTGGATTACTGGGGGATCGTCAAGGCGGACATCGGGATCAAGGATGGGCGCATCGTCGGCATCGGCAAGGCCGGTAATCCCGATACGATGCCGAATGTATCTCCGGGGATGGCGTGCGGCGCCGGGACAGAAGCTATTTCGGCGGAAGGCTGCATCGTCACGGCCGGCGCGCTCGAGACGCACGTGCATTTCATCTGCCCGCAACAATGCTGGGAAGCGCTCTCGGCCGGCATCACGACGATGATCGGCGGAGGCACCGGTCCGGCGACCGGCACGAACGCCGTGACGTCCACGCCTGGACCCTGGAATATCCACCGCATGCTGGAGGCGGCCGAAGGGATTCCGATCAACTTGGGCTTCACGGGGAAGGGCAACTGCTCGTTGCCCGAGGCCTTGAACGAGCAGATCGAAGCGGGAGCGATTGGATTGAAGGTGCACGAAGACTGGGGCTCCACCCCAGCGGCGATCGACTGTGCGCTGGGCGTGGCCGATCGCTACGACGTGCAGGTCGCCTTACACACGGACACGTTGAACGAAGCCGGGTTCGTCGA
>JAICVE010000053.1 GCA_025935475.1 Nitrospira sp.
CTCGCATTCATCTCCCTGAGAAACTCGGTTTCCTTTGCTATTTAAGGGAAAGAGCCTCTATCTGTATAGCGCTGTCTAGCACACAGGAAGCAGCATCCTTGCCGTCTAGAGAGTCACTGGTATCTGAACTATGCCGCCAATCTTCTCCAAAACGATGCAATCACCGGCTGATACTCGGTCTGGCCGCATTGCGGACACTCCAGAACGATCGCCTGTTCATCGTGATTGTCTTCCATCTTTCGGGTGACGGGCCGTTCAATCATGAGGGTGTGGCATTGCTCACACAGCATGGCTCCCTCCCTACTGATAAGGATTTCAACCGAAAAAGGATCACTCCCGGGCGTCTGTCGGTCCTAGGCCGCTTTCACGTCACGTTCAGGACTCTGTTCAAACTGCTCTTGGCACTCGACTCTACAGAAGTAAAACGTGTTGGCCTGATAGGCAGTTGTTGCGGCGGCATATTGGGGGTTGATTTCCATTCCGCAGACGGGATCACGCACGGAAGAAGGTTGGCGTTCCATGAAGCACCCTCCTCGAGATTGTGCTCTTCAATTTTAAGCGTTCAGCACGATAGGCACGCCTAGCACATCCCCTTGTTATGCTAACCAGCGTGTGAGTTCGTTTATATGGTTAAAACCGGGCCACGGCGTGTTGCGGTCTTGGACGATCAAGAGAAGTCCCGGAACCAGGAGGAAGCGTTATCGGTCCAAGAATATCGCAGGTTCAAACTGTGTCTCCGGCATCGCCATCGTCAAGAACAACCAATAGACAATAACCGCTAGGGTGACCAGAATACAGAACACCATCATCGCGGAAACATGCATCCGGCTCATGACGTCTGCGCTCTGTTCAGCGAAGCAGTCGTTGTCGTGAGCGCTGGCGGAATCCAATCGCCGATGTAAGGCCAACGAGTTACGCATATAGCTAGCCGTGAGCAATAAACGGTATGGGCTGAGGCTCTACGTCTTGGGATGTCATGGTCATGAACAAAGTCACCCAATAGAAGATGACTGCGGTGGTCAAGGCGTACAGCACCGTCATGATCCAGAGTTGCATCCTGTACGTCATGTCAGCAACCTCCGAGCGAGAGTGGTCGTTCTTAATTAAGAGCCTCTAGGCAATACTTGAATCATGGTACCTAGAATCAGGTAGCTCGTGGCCTAGGTCCTTGCCTAGGGTGGGAAGTACGTAGAGAAACCGGGAAGGAGGGAAGGAGCATGTGAGGGTTTTATGCCTGCTTGAGTTCTGAGATGCCGTGCGTTACTGTCCACACCTGCAATGTGTGCTGCGTCTCGCTCTCTACACCCGCCCTGGTGGCAATCTGCCGTCTTCTATCAAATCTACCCCTGGAGTTTTCAAGACTCCGATAACGACGGCATCGGCGACCTCCGCGGCATCCGATCCAGGCTAAAGTATCTCCGAGGGGCACAGCACTCGCTCGGAGTGGATGCGATTTGGCTCTCTCCCATCTATCCATCGCCCATGCATGACTTCGGCTATGACGTGAGCGATTACGTCAATATTGACGCCCGGTTTGGCACGCTCAAGGATTTTGAGGACCTCCTCGAGGAGGCCCACCGTCTCGGGCTCCGCGTGATCATGGACCTTGTCCTGAACCACACGTCCGATCAGCACGAATGGTTTCGCGACTCACGTGCCTCGCGCCTGTCGACAAAGCGCAACTGGTACTGTTGGGCCGATGGGAAGTCGTGTGGGCGACGACCAAGCAACTGGAATGCTCGATTCGGCGGCCCCTCCTGGACGTGGGATCCAGAAGCCCGGCAGTATTACCTGCATTCATTTTTAAAGGAACAGCCGGACCTGAACTGGGAAGAACCCTCCGTTCGGGCCGCGATGTGGGATGTCGTTCGATTCTGGCTCGATCGGGGGGTCGACGGTTTTCGTCTTGACGCGATCAATTGGCTGGGAAAGGACACGCGATGGCCGAACAATCCATTTCGACTCGGTCTGCGCGGTTATACCAGGCAGCACCATCTGTATGACCGCGATCAGGCTCTCGCACATGACAGTATGCGGGAGCTGCGGCAAGTCATTTCGGCGTATCCTGACGCCGTCTTGATCGGCGAGGCCGCTGCCGATACGCCAGGCGGCCCCGCCTCGTTTTATGGAAAGGGAGACGATGAACTGCAGCTGGTGTTCGATTTTCGCCTGATGAAGTCGCCATGGTGCGCGAAGAGCTTCCGTCTGTTCCTGTCACAACATGTCCCGTCCATCCCACAGGGAGGTTGGCCGACGATCGTGATGAGCAATCATGACCAACCACGTCATATCGACCGGTATGGCACTGGAGGTGATGCCGAGGCTCGGGCCAGAGTTGCCGCGCTTCTGTTGCTCACGATGCCAGGAACCCCCTTCCTGTATTATGGCGAAGAAGTCGGAATGCGAAACGGAAAGTTACGCTATCGGGATTTACGTGATCCTTATACCAAGCGCTTCTGGCCTTTTCGTCCTGGACGGGACCCAGCGCGCACGCCGATGCAGTGGGACGCTTCCGTCCACGCAGGGTTCACGACTCACCGGCCCTGGCTTCCCCTGCCGCCAGATTCTTCACAGCGCAATGTGGAGACAGAGGCTGCCGATCCGCGGTCGCTCTGGTCATTGTATCGACGACTGCTCGCGCTTCGCCGAATGTCCCCCGCATTGAGTCGAGGAGACTACCATGTGATCGAAGAAGGTCCTTGTGATTGCGTGCTCTACGAACGCGAGGCGCGCACCAAGACGGGAACAGTCGAGCGGATGCTGGTCGCGGTGAATTTTTCACAACGGCCCTGTGAATTCGCCCTGCCTTCCGGCTCCTCACAGGGCCTGGTCCTGGCGTCTACCACCGCTGACGCGGCCACGTCCACATGGGATCCTGCCCGAATACGACTCGGTCCTGACGAAGGTCAGCTTGTCCGTCTTGATTAACGAACGCCGCCGTGCTTGAAAAACAGCGCGGACAGTGGCGGGAGCGATAACGTCAAGGAGTGACTTCTCCCGTGCAGCGGCACCGGCACGGCATCGACCCCGCCAAGATTTCCCCAACCACTCCCGCCATAGAGAGTGGCGTCGCTGTTGAGCACTTCCTGCCAGAATCCCCCGCGCGGAATCCCCACGCGATAATTCGGCCGTGGCACCGGCGTGAAATTACAGATGACGAACAGCAGCTCATCGCTTGATGCACCCTTGCGCATCAAGCTAATGACGCCCGATTCCGCATCGTTGCAATCGATCCATTCAAATCCCGAGGGATCGGTGTCACGTTCGTGGAGCGCCCGCTCGGCACGATATAACCGGTTCAAATCTGCGACCCATCGCTGCAACGCGCTATGCAGCGGCTGGCCAAGGAGATGCCATTCCAAGCTGGCGTCGTGCGCCCATTCGCTCCATTGTCCGATCTCGCCCCCCATAAAGAGGAGTTTTTTCGCCGCCTGTGCGTACATGTAGCCGTACAACAGGCGTAGGTTGGCGAACTGTTGCCACTGGTCTCCGGGCATCCTCCCAAGCAAAGAGCCTTTGCCATACACGACTTCGTCATGCGAGAGAGGCAGGATAAAGTTCTCGTGAAACGCGTACAGCATGCGAAACGTCAGCTTATTGTGGTGATATTTACGGAAGAACGGATCCTGGCTCATGTACGAGAGCGTGTCGTGCATCCAGCCCATGTCCCATTTCAAACCGAAGCCCAGTCCTCCGAGATAGGTCGGCTTGGACACCATCGGCCAAGCCGTCGACTCCTCCGCAATCGTCTGCACATCGGGATGGCTCCGATAGACCTCTTCGTTGAATCGACGCAAAAAGGAAATCGCTTCGATATTTTCTCTTCCCCCATATTGGTTGGGAATCCATTCCCCCTCTTTTCGAGAATAATCCAGATAGAGCATGGAGGCGACCGCATCCACACGTAATCCATCAGCATGGTATTTTTCCAACCAGAACAATGCGCTGCTAATCAGAAAACTTCTCACCTCGTTGCGGCCATAATTGAAAATGTAGGTACTCCAGTCAGGATGGAAGCCTTGGCGAGGATCGGCATGCTCAAAAAGATGCGTGCCATCAAAGAAACTGAGACCGTGGCCATCGGTCGGAAAATGAGAGGGTACCCAGTCCAGGATGACTCCTATGTCGTGTCGATGGAGCGCATCGACGAGATACATGAAATCTTGTGGGGTTCCAAAATTGCCAGTCGGCGCGAAGTATCCGGTGGTTTGGTACCCCCATGAGCCGAAAAACGGGTGATCCATGATCGGCAAGAACTCTACATGGGTAAACCCCATCTCCTTGAGATATCCCGGCAACGACTCAGCAAGTTCGCGGTAGCTCAACGAACGGTTTCCCTCCTCAGGAACCCTTCTCCACGATCCGACATGCATCTCATAGATGGTCATTGGAGCATTCAACGCATTCCGCTTATGCCGGTGTTCCATCCAGGCGTGATCCTGCCACGTGTACTCAAGGTCCCAGACGATCGACGCAGTCTTGGGAGGAATTTCGTTAAAGAAGGCGAAGGGATCGGTCTTATCGACCTCATAGTCGCCGCTTCGTGTTCGGATATGAAACTTGTAGAGCGTGCCTCTACCGACACCTGAGACAAATCCTTCCCAAATTCCGGATTCGGTGACCGGCGACAGGGTGTGGGTTCCCTTCCGCCAATCGTTGAAGGCACCGATGACCGAGACCTCTCCCGCATTGGGCGCCCAAACGGCAAAATAGGTTCCGGTGACGCCATTCTGCTCCAACGGATGTGCGCCGAGTTTTTCGAAGAGATGAAAGTGCGTCCCTTCATTAAAGAGATACAAATCATCCTTGCTGAACAACGACACCTGTGTGTCAGGCATATTTGAAGTAAAGTGGACTTTCGCCATTGGTCACTCCTTAGGAGACTCCGTACTGTTCAAGAAGCCGCGGCTCCCTTCTCCTCACGCCGCAGGCTGTGCATGTTCCAAAATCGCCACGAGACCATGCAATGGAATGTCACTCCAATCTGGTCGATTATTCAGTTCATATCGCAATTCATAGAACGCCTTCTCCGCGAGATACAGGTCCATCAATCTCTCCACATCGTCTCGGCTCGGAGGCCAAAATCTGGATCCCGTTGCCGTCCTAAGATAGCCTTTCACAAAGCCGACACTCATCCAGCTGGACCAATATGATGCCCAGCGGGAAGCTTCGAGCCCTTGTTGTTTCAAAAATGCGAAGGGAACGTAGTGAAACGATCGAATCATTCCAGCGATGTCCAGCACAGCCGGATGCTTCATCCGACGCTCTCCCAATGCACGAGCCGGCTCTCCCTCAAAATCAATGATCATGAAATCGGCTGCCGTGCACAATACTTGTCCGAGGTGATAATCGCCATGGCAACGAATGCGCGATACCGACGTCGCGACGGTCTCGAAGGCCGCAATGATCCGTTCAAGGGCAGGTCTGAATTCGAGTAACCGCTGAGCCTGTTCCTGCCCTTCCCTCGAGAGGAACTGTCTGCGCTCCTTGAGGAGCCGCAGGGTCTCTTCACTGCCATGCTCGACTGCCGCACGTTGATTTTGCTTGTATTGAGCCGTAAGGGGTTCCGGAGCAAAAGCAGGATCGTCCGCGACTTGGCTCAGTGCATCGTGTAGTTGGGCGGTTCGTTGCCCTAACCGTTCCGCCCATTCCAAATCGCCGCCGAGGAGGCGATGGGCGAGCGGTGCATACGGCTCTCGTGCCGAGTCGAGTGGCCGAGAGGCAGGCTCAGCCGGCGGTTCACTTCTCACCGGCTCCAAGTCGACTCGAACGAAAAACTCCTTCACGGCTTCAAGGCTGTATTGCCAGGCGTTGCCGTCGTTAGCCACAAACTGCTGCAGCACGCCAAGCGTCAGGAGGCGGCCGGAAGCGCCCTGGTACTCCAGCGCCCCGGCAAGCAACGGGACATGAGAAAACCGCTGGCCGGTCAACGCCCGGCCCATCTCGAGATCCGGATTGATGCCCTCTTCGACGCGCCGATACAGTTTCAAGATGACATAGCCGTCATAGGCAACAGACGTGTTGCTCTGCTCTGATTTCATGACGACCGGTTCAGGCTTTACGCCCAAGGGCATCAGATCTCTGAAGGCGTTCGTCGATGAAGCCGCCATGCCTCCGTTGAGTCCGTTCCACCACGCGTCGTGGCGCATCGCGTTCAGAAGAGCAAGGGTGAAATCCCGATTCCAGAGGGCATCGTATAACAGACCGTTTTCGGTCTTCGCCTCTCTCTGCAGCACAAAGGGAGCAATGATGGCTGGAGTCATTTCTCGCTGGATGCGCTCAGCTTCGTCCCCGAAGGCCGCCGTGACGGGCAGCGTGTACGTTTCAATCCCAGCCTCCTCGTACTCCACCCGGATCAACAACAGCATCGACAGTGAATCAGATGGGATGGCAATGCAATCCACGAAGGCGACGTTCTGGATGCGCCGAGCTTTTCCTCCGAACCAGCGCCTGGCCTGAAGAATCTCCGGAAGGGCTCTCATCAAGTCCCCAGCCGTCTCTCCTTCAAAAAGACGCATCCAATCATGCGTAGCCGTCAACATGTTCATGCTCCCCTCAGCATGCCTCGCTCCACCTAGAAATAGTAGTCGAAGTCCCGCTCCGTATGCACCCGTCGGTGAATACTGAAAATGTGGGCAGGAGCCGAATGAGGATTGATTTCAATGTAGTTCCGTCTCCCATGCCAGAGATAATGGGCATTGGTCAGCAGATCTTGAACTTGGAATGGGCGTTGCTCCTCGACTCCCAGACTGTCCAGATCTAAGTCGAGCCACCCTGAATGCACATGATGTGGACTCAGATTGACCACGACGAGAACGATGTTCGACCCGTCCGAGGTCCGCTTGCTGTAACAGAGCAGCTGATCGTTTCCGACGTCATGAAAGTGCAGACTCCAGTCGCTCTGAAGCGCCGGATTCTCACGCCGGATGCGATTCACGTGGCCGATGAATTCGCTGAGGCTGTCCTCCCGATCAAGATTCCAATGCTTGATTTCATATTTTTCTGAATGCAAATACTCTTCGCTCCCGGGTTCCCGTGGAACGTGCTCTCCCAGTTCGAACGCCGGTCCATAAATGCCGTAACTGGCGCCCAGCGTTGCCGCCAATACAAACCGAGACATGAAGGCCGGGCGTCCTCCGTGCTGGAGCTGCTCCGTGAGGATGTCCGGTGTGTTGGGCCAGAGGTTTGGCCGAAAAAATTCTCGCACCTCTGTTTGGGTCAGCTCCGTGAAGTAGTGGATGATTTCCGATTTGGTATTACGCCAGGGGAAATAATTGTACGACTGGGTAAAACCCAGTTTCGCCAGTCGCAACATGACTTTTGGTCGAGCAAAGGCCTCAGCCAGAAAAATAATGTCTGGGTGCGTCGTCCTAATCTCTCTGATGAGCCATTCCCAAAACGGGAAGGGTTTCGTGTGCGGATTGTCGACCCGAAAGATCCGCACGCCCTGCTCGATCCAGTACACCATGACGCTCTTCAGTTCGTCCCACAATTCGCGCCATCTGTCGGTCTCGAACTCAAGCGGGAAAATATCCTGATATTGTTTCGGGGGGTTTTCCGCATACTGGACGGTCCCATCCGGCCTGATGCGAAACCACTCCCGATGCTCCTTCACGTAGGGATGATCAGGCGAGCATTGAAACGCGATGTCCAGGGCAATCTCGATGCCATGGGTCCCCGCTCGCTCCATCAATCTTCGGAAGTCGTTTAGTGTCCCTAGATCGGGATGAATGGCCTTATGGCCCCCTTCCAACGCCCCGATCGCCCACGGACTCCCTGGATCCAACGGCCCGCCGGCCGGCGCATTGTTCTTTCCTTTGCGATGCGTGTGTCCGATCGGATGGATGGGGGGGAGATACAACACGTCGAATCCCATTGAGGCGATGTATGGAAGACGCGCTTCGCAGTCCTTGAATGTCCCGTGCTTGCCTGCCTGTTGACCCCACGAGCGCGGGAACATCTCATACCAGGCGCTGAATCGAGCCTTTTCTCGATCCACCACGACGATGAGTTCCCGATCATAGGTCGACGCCCCTCGTCGATCCGGATATCTCGCCATAGCCGTTTCGAGCTCCGCATTCAAGGCCAACCGAATGCGCTCTGCCTCCGACGTGTCTCCTGAGGCGAGAGTCTTTCCCCACGTGGCGAGCGTGTGGCGTTCCTCCGTTGTCGCCCGCCGACTCGCGTCCTCGATGAACTTGGCCCCAATCAGAAGATCAACCTGGACATTTTGCTTGGCCTCTAGTTTCTTGAGAAGGCCTCGTCGCCAGGTCGCAAAGTGATCCACCCAGCCGGTGATGGTGTAGCACCATCGTCCCAAGCCCGTGACGGGAAACGAGGCGCGCCAACGGTCGTTGTTGAGAAACGTCATTGGGAGGTCTGTCCATTTGACGGTGGCCTCATGGCGATACTGAAGCAGCACCGTAATGACATCGTGTCCATCGGCAAAGACATCGGCTTCAACCACGACGTCTTCGCCTATCGTGCGTTTAATGGGGAATCTGCCTCCATCAATTTCTGGACGGACGCCTTCGATGACGACCCGTTGCCTTCCAAACTCGTCCTTCATGGTGTCAGTACCTTCTCGATCTAAATATGCGTGAACTCATCTCCGGCCTTTTCTCGACGCAGTCGCCGCTCGAGCGCCTCTTTGGCGATCGTGCGCCCTCCTAAACCCACCGCGATGGCCATGGCCAACACGATTCCCCCAAAAATTATGGAGAAGGCGGCAACGACAATTTCCTTCGCGATTCCGAGCTGCGTCAATACCATGGCACCGGTGAAAATGATGACTCCCCATCGAACCATGTTGGCCATGAACCGAGCCCCTTGAATTTGGGCATTCACTGCGGCGATCAAGACGGCTTCCCCGCTGAAGTTGGCGAGGAGAATGCCCAGCAGCCCGACGAGGATGGCCGCGATGACATGGGGCAAGAAGCCCAGGATGGCACTCATGAGGTTGGCCGTGGCCGGAAGATCCAGCGCATCGACACCCATGAATGCGAAAAACAAGAACACCACCCAGAACGAAAAGCGACCGATCAGGTCGGACATTCGCTGCTTCACCCCGCCTTTTGCTAAGGCGGAAGTGAGTCCCATGCGCTCGCAGAAGACTTCGAAGCGCACAACCTTCAGAATGTGCATAAGCAACAGTTTCACAAGCCATCCCACCGCGAGGCCCACCAGAAGGAAGGTCACCATGGCCATCAGTTTTGGCAAAAACAGCACGGCGCGGTTCATCATCTCGCGATAGGCTGCGATCATCGCTTCCTGCCACATTTCACTCATTGGAACCTCCATCGGTCGACCAAGTAGGGCTTCATTGCCTCAAAGGTTTGACACCCTTGCTCGACCGTATGCTGGACCATCTCCGGGCCGCCGCCTCTCGTTTCCAGGACCACCGACGACGTCCTTCCCAGATACAAGGGCATCAGCGACCTGAGCAGATGCTCGCGATGGATCGCCTTCTCGTGATAGGCGACGGCAAAGTCGTAGACGGTCTGAACCCACAATGCGAGTGGAAAGCGAAAGTCCTCATCATCTTTCAACCCCAGCGCGAGGACACCAGCCAAGGTCTCCGGCGCCAGAATGACCTCCCAAATCGGCAGCAAATCTCTCAAGCCCTGTCGAAACCCCTTCATCATCCGCTCCACGTGGATGGGGGTGGATTCGACTTCGGTTTCCATCGGCTTGCCGACCTCCGGCACCGCACTCGAGGCCGTTGGTTTCTCCCATACGTCCTGATAATGCTCCATATAATGGTAGGACGCACCGACGGCCTGTACCAGGCTCGTTGCAACATCAGCCGCACCTGCCTTGTGGTCCTGAACTTTCGCTCCGAGCCTCGCCTGCCAGACCTGAAATCCCTCTGCGACCGCCACCGTGGTCAACCAACTATCAATGGCGAAGCGGGCCGCCTCTCCCTCCCACAAGAACTTCTTTTGGAACAATGTACTGGCCATTTTTGGGGAAAAGCCATAACCGCCTCCCACCTGGCAGCCCACGCGCTTCCCATAGAGTGATCGTGTCAAAGGCGCGATCAGATTATTGGTCAAACTGCCCTCATATCGCGGGCGGCGGAACACAGGCGCCACATAGTCCGCACCGCTCTCCAACACCGGCTTGACGAGCAAAGACATCCACTCCGCTGTGACCGACCGCATGTTTGCATCGATAACGGCGCAGGCCTTGGCTTGCAGCCGCTGAGTCAGCACAAAAAAGGATCTGAAGGCCTCCTCTCGGCCCGGCATGCCTGAATAGGACAACCGATTGAGGGCAAACGGGCTGGCGGAACTTCCTTCTCCCAACGGTTGAATCACTGCGACGGGAACCAGGTCTCCCACCGTCTGCTTCACGATGCCCGGTGTTCCATCCTGTGATCCGACATCGGCATTGACGATGAGGATCGATGCATTGGCAAATGACGCGTTGAGCCCCGCGAGAATCGCCTTGAGGACCGACCCGATGGTTGACGCATGATTGAAGGAGGGAAGCGCGATCAGGAGGTCGACCTGATGCGCGTCCGGACACTGTTCTTGAACTGCCTTCCATACGGCGTCCTCCATCACACATCCCTTGGCGCATCCGATGAATGCCGGTTGTCGTCAACGATTGGCGAACAGTTTCATGAGAGTCAGATAGTCGCTGAGGTGACGTGTGATGAGAAAATTTCTCCTCACATGCTCTCGAGCCGCTCCCCCCATGCGCTGAATAGAGGAAGGATTATTTAAGAGATGCCTGGCCCTAAATGCGACTCCCTCGGCGGAATGGACAATATACCCCGTCACTCCATCGAGGATCTGTGCCGCAAGTCCCCCGGCGGTGCTCCCGATGACAGGTTTGCCTTTCCACATCGCTTCCGTGACGGCGAGATTGAAGCCTTCTTTGATCGATTTCTGAAAGATGATCGAGGCAGCGCGTTGCAGTGCGTTGATTTCAAGGTCCGCTTCGGGAGGCAATTGCAGCACGTGAATGTCGAGATCGCCGGCAACGGCTTCCTGAACTTCAGCCAAAACCGCTTCGCCTTCAGGATCATGCATGACCCCCGATCCGGCAAGGACCAGACGGCAATCTTGGTGTTTCTTGACCAATCGATAGGCCTTGATCGCACCGATCGGATCCTTGAACCACTCAAACCGCGCCAACTGAAGCAAAATCGGCTTGTCCTGCGGGATGCCAAGGCGCTGAAGGATCTGATTCATCTCGAGGCGGGTCATGGGTCGGTTCTTTTCACTCAAGGGATCAATCGACGGCGAAATCAAGAACTGTGGGATGGGAAGGCGATGCGCGAAACCCGGCAGTGAAAAAATGGAGGCATCATATTCGACGAGGAACCGCCGAAGAAAGCTCCAACTGTGCTGCCTGGGTTTGGCGATATCGAGGTAACAGCGCCACAACCACTTCCCTCCCTTTCGATGCTCGATCAACGCGGCGGGAGGGGGGTCATGAATCATGACCAGATCTGCATCGAGATTGAGGCTCTGTGCGGTGCGCTGGTTGATCTTCAGGTAGACCTGTTGCATCTGGTCTGTGAGGTGGTCGTCCTGACCCTGAAGTGAATTCGTCAGTCGTCTGGAGGCCTGAAAGAATTCTTGATCCCCCGCGAGGACCTCCCAGCGCGCATTGATGCCCAGGGTCGTGAGCATGGGTACGAGCCGACGGAGGATTTCCGCCATGCCGCCGCCATAACGTCCTGCGCTGATGTGCAG
>JAICVE010000532.1 GCA_025935475.1 Nitrospira sp.
ATGCGCCGTGCCCCACGTGCAAGGGCGCCCGCTACAATACCAAGACGCTGGAGATCAAGATCCGGGATAGGTCGATCGCGGACGTGCTGGCCATGACCGTCGACGAAGCATTTGAATTCTTTGCCAACGACGATCAGCTGCGACGATCTCTAGGCGTGCTTCGTGAAGTAGGTCTGGGATACATCCGGCTGGGGCAATCGGCCACCGAGCTGTCGGGTGGGGAGGCCCAACGCGTCAAGCTTGCCACCGAGCTCCAGCGCGCGCAGCGAGGCGAGACGCTCTACGTGCTCGATGAACCGACGACGGGGCTGCACCCGTCGGACGTGGCGAAACTGATGAAACAACTGGACGGCCTCGTCGAGAGCGGCAACACGGTTGTGGTGGTCGAACATGACATGACCGTTGCCGCGGCCAGCGACTGGATCATCGACATCGGGCCCGGAGCGGGCGACGAGGGCGGCCGGATCGTGGCTTCAGGGGCGCCAGCGCAGGTCGCGAGGGAAACGCAGAGTCGAACGGCGAAATACCTAGCTGCTGTTATTTGACGAGTGCTGCACAAGGCATCCGGCAAAGTCTCGCATATCCGGCAGTTCCGCGCTTTTCGTGGCGAGAGACCGGAAGCCACATCGGCGTCCAATCACCCACTTGGCTCGGCAAACTAAAGTTAGGTGACTTCGTTCCGGTTAGGAACGATTCAAAACAGCGCGAGTTCGTCCCGAAAGAAATCCCAGAGGGTGACACGATGACACAATCCGTTGAGGAATTGCGACGGGAATCTGAGCGCAACCGAGAACAACTGATGAAAACAGTCGATCAGTTGAGGTTGCAGATTACCGACACCGCTTCCGACATCCAAAACAAGGTTTCCCCGCAGCACATCAAGTCTGAAGTATCTGATTTCATCAGCTCCAAAACTGCAAGCTGGATCGATTCACTGAAACAGCATGCCAAGAAAAATCCGATGCAAGCAATCGCAGCAGGGACCGCCATTGCAGTGCCGGTGATGCGGATGGTGCGCGGCTTTCCGCTGCCGCTATTGATGATCGGGGCGGGGCTTGCATTGAATTCGAAAAACGTGCGCGAGCGCGCGGCGGCAGCCGCTGCTCCAGCGGTGGACAAGGCTAAAGAAGTTACGGGAGACGCAATGGAGCGCGCCCAGTCCCTTCAAGGGGATATGCGAGAGACGGTCAATTCGGTGCGTAGCAAGGCCGCTGGTATGGCCAGCGAAGCTTACGTCGCTGCCACGGGGTTGGCTGACGATATCGGAAATCGGGCAGAGGAGGTCGCTGGGGCTGCTAACGACAAGTTAAAGACCGGCATGGATGCCGCTTCGGGCTTCGCGAGAGAATCCATTGAGCGTGTCCGCGCGACCGTAAAAGGCGCGGCAGCGGAAGCGCCAGAAAAAGTCGGCCAGGCGATTGGCGATAACGCCGTGCTAATTGGCAGTTTGGGGGTCGCCATTGGTGCGATCATCGCGGCATCGCTCCCCGCTACCAAGGCGGAGGCCTCTGCCTTAG